>NZ_JANEWL010000131.1:0-10422 GCF_028069815.1 Citrobacter sp. Awk 2 | reverse complement strand
ATTCTTAATGTTCAGCGTGCTTTGTAAAGTCAAATGAAATATTTAATTATAAAGAAGGGAATGGCAAGTGGGGAAAAACGTCGTTGTCTTAGGAGATGCCACTACACATGGCGGTAAAGTCACATCAGCTTCATCCAGTTTCGATATTTCAGGGAAGAATGCTGCTCTTTTAAATGACACAGTATCTTGCCCTGAGCACGGCACAAATAAAATTATTGAGTGCGATGTTTCTGCGTATGAAGAAAACGGCCGAGGGATCGTTTTGCATAACTGTAAAACACAGTGCGGAGCGAGCGTCATCGCAAGAATGCAGGATATGGAGGTTGGCTGATGGGATGGTCTTTGCCGGAGGTGACTGAAAAAGAACAGGCACCGGTCTGGTCGCCTTGGCTTTGTCTGCTGATTATTATCCTGGGTCTTTTCATTGGATTGCTTGTAGCAGTGTTAAAATCACCATCAACAGGGTTACCTTCATTGAGCAGTGGGTTCTGGTTACCACTGACGGCCAGGGTATTTGCAGGCATTTTTGCAGCTATTGCTATCTACAGCTTCTGGTGGGAAACGCGGGCAATTGGTGTCTGGAACTGGAATGAATGGTGCCGAAACACGCGTCTGAAGTGGCGCTTACGTGCGCACCAACATCACGTCATTCTTAGCCATATTTTTATCGCTGCCGATACGGGCTTGTTGTCTCGTCTTGCACATACACAGGAAGGAGATAGCGCGGGCACGCCGCCTTTAACGTTGCTGCCGGACGCCGCCATCACGCCCGGCATTTCACGTTTTGAGCAGCTACTTCGTCATCTTATTGCTCAGATAACACCTTCGATTCGGCGGCGATATCCTTCTGGTCTGCTCCAGATTATTGTTCAGACCAATGGTAGCGACAAAGATCGTGAATCTCAGTCATTCCATCGTATCTGGACAGCAGGATCTCCCCCCTGGAAAATCGAGATTCATTTTCAGGACGGTGACTCATCCCTTGATGACTGGAATCAGTTTGTCGGGTCCACAAAGAGAGCCGTACTGGTGCTGGCGATGCACTATCGGCTACCCGATGATGTTCTGCCCGAATTTGCCAGCGCGTTATTTTTGATGCCTCCGTCGATGTTAAATCCGGGCGAACAAAAAAATGCGTTACGCCTTTTCCGGGCGATGCCGCTCGACACCCGTATGCTTGTAACTGAACTCAGTGAATTACGGGATATGGCCCTCACACCTGCCAGCAAGAAGCACCTTGTCTGGCACAGCGGACTATCAGATGCGCCACGGCAGTCAGTGGGCAGGGCACTGAATGACCTGTCGGTTGCTCTGTTCGATGGCATTGGTACTGGCGGTGTCATTGATTATGACAGTGCATGCGTTCGGTATGGCGGTCTTGCTGGCTGGGCAATGATTGGGGCTGCGGCTGAGATGGCTGCTTACGGCCCTGCCTGCCAGTGGCTTCTTCTTGAAGGTGAGACTGATGCCTGGGCAGTGACGCTCGGAAACGCCGCCCCCGCCGTCGGGCACGATCATTTTGTTATTCAGCCACCCTTTCCCGGCGGGTCTGTTCTGATGGCATTACTGCTCAATGCTGGGCTGTACAGCCTGATGATCCATTACTTCCCATCAACTGCATTCTCCTGGTTGGGGGTAACTCTTCTTCTGCTGTCACTGATAGTGACATTGCCTGGGCTGGCCATTTTGCTGAAACGAATTACAGCCCGTCTTCAGCGCCCAGAATTTATCAGGGTTGCACGACACTCCGGAAAGGAATAACCGGTATGAAAAAGGTTTCAAAGTCCCTGGGAGCAGGATTACTCATTGTGGCAGTTCTGCTGATGGTGCTCTTTGTTCTTGCACAGACAACGCAGTTGCCCTCTGACAATAGTGGCGACAATTTCTGGTATGTGCTGGCTGGTTTTATCACTCTCACTGCCGCGCTGTGCACCCTGGTCTTTTTTACGTTGTTCAGGCAGCAAAATCCTTCTCCCGTTACGCCTGATGGCGAAAATAATCACGCTGAAGGAAAATCGCCGGATCATTATGATTTTACTGCACTAAGCAAATATCTCAGAAGACGTTATTCGTCGTTCTGGTGGCGCAAGGTTCGTCTGCTGCTGGTCACCGGCGATGAGGCAGCAATCGAACAGCTGGTACCCGGCCTGCAACAGCAGCAGTGGCTTGAAGGCAACCGTACCGTTCTGATTTACGGCGGCAGTCTGACTGATGAGCCCAATAAAGAAAAATACACCGCGCTGCGCAAACTGCGCCGTGGACGCCCACTGGACGGTATTGTGCGCGTCATGCCGCAGTCGCTTAATCTGACCCCGCAAATCAGCGATAACGATTTACGCGGACTGGAAAAAATCAGTGAACTGCTCCGTTATTCTGCCCCGGTCTGGCTGTGGCAATTGTGCGACAGCAAGTGGTCGCAGGCAAAACGCACTGAACAGGCGGTGGGTGCTTCGTTTCCGCTTCGCGCAAAACCTGATGACATTACCCGCCAGCTTGAACTGATGCTGCCGGCCCTGCGAACACAGGGTGTCAGTCAGGTGGCTGAGAACAACAGTCACGACTTCCTGCTGCGCCTGGGCCAGTACCTCCAGGACGGCGGTATCGCCCGCTGGGCTCAGCAACTGGCGCCATGGCTGTCTGCCTCACAGCAGCGTGTTCCGCTGCGTGGCCTGATGTTCAGCCTGGCACAGGGCAGGCCTGCTGAAGACACTGGCGAGACGACAGCAACTGGCGAAGAAAAGTACATTCCTGAATCACAACGCCATGCGCTGACCCTACCGGTTGTATGGCAGGGCATCGTGGATGACTGCGTCCGTGTTCGTGGCCACCGTGTCGGTATGGCCTGGGAGCAGATGCTGGCCTGGACGCTGATGGCTATTATTGGTGTCTGGGGGGCGGGGACGCTGCTGTCGTTTGCGGTCAACCGTCTGCAGATTGTCTCCGTGGCGCAGCAGGCGCATGCTCTGGTGGAGCATCCCTCCGTATCGGATTACCAGTTGACGGCTCTGCATACACTGCGTAATGACGCCGGCCGCCTGCAGCATCATACCCAGGAAGGCGCGCCATGGTATCAGCGCTTCGGTCTGGACCATAACCAGCAACTGCTCGACGTAATGCTGCCCTGGTATGGCGTGGCGAACAACCGCCTGATTCGTGACCCGGCAAATGCTGCCCTGATGCAAAAACTCAACGCACTGGCGAACTCCGCCCCCAACAGCGACCAGCGTGCGGCGCTTGCGAAACCGGGTTATGACCAGTTGAAAGCCTGGCTGATGATGGCTCGCCCGGATAAGGTTGACGGGGCATTCTACGCACAGACCCTGAAAGCCGTGCAGCCGACCCGTCTGGGCATTTCCACCGGCCTGTGGCAAAGCCTGTCGCCGGATTTGTGGGCCTTCTACATCACCGAGCTGCCTAAGCAGCCACAGTGGAAAATCGCGCCGGATGCGCCGCTGGTGGGCCAGAGCCGCCAGGTGCTGTTGCAGCAGATTGGCCGCCGCAACGCCGAAAGTACGCTCTATGAAAACATGCTCAAATCTGTGCGTCGTAACTTTGCCGATGTGTCTCTGGAAGACATGACCAGCGGTACCGATGCGCGGCGACTGTTCACCACCGAGGACGTGGTGCCGGGCATGTTTACCCGCCAGGCGTGGGAAGGGGGCATCCAACAGGCTATCGAAAAGGCCGCAAATTCGCGCCGGGATGAAATTGACTGGGTGCTGAGTGACAGCCGGAAAGCGGTTTCCGCGGATTTATCGCCGGAAGCCCTGAAAGCGCGTCTGATGCAACGTTACTTCACCGACTTTGCCGGCAGCTGGCTGAGCTTCCTCAACAGCCTGCGGCTTAACCCGGCGAACAACATAGCGGATGTTACCGACCAGCTTACGCTGATGAGTGATGTCCGCCAGTCGCCACTGATAGCCCTGATGAATACCATCGCCTGGCAGGGGCAGACCGGTCAGCAAAGCGAAGGCATTTCGGATTCCATCATCAAATCGGCTAAAGACCTGGTAGGCGGGAAAGACAAACCTGCGATTGACCAGTCTGTGTCAGGCCCGCAGGGGCCGCTTGATGAAACCTTTGGCCCGTTGCTGATGCTTCTGGGTAAAAACAAGGGCAGCAACGTCATGTCGGCTGACACTTCACTGAGCCTGCAGACGTATCTGACCCGCATCACCCGCGTGCGCCTACGCCTGCAACAGGTGGCCAGCGCTTCTGATCCGCAGGCGATGATGCAGACCCTGGCGCAGACCGTGTTCCAGGGCAAAAGCGTAGACCTCACTGACACCCAGCAATACGGCAGTCTGATTTCGGCAAGTCTTGGCGAGGAGTGGAGCGGATTTGGCAGCACGATGTTTGTGCAGCCTCTGACCCAGGCCTGGGAAACAGTGCTTCAACCCTCTGCCGCCAGTTTGAACGATCGCTGGAGCCGCTCGGTTGTGGCGAACTGGCATACAGCCTTTGACGGTCGTTTCCCGTTTGCGGTGAGTAAGAGTGATACTTCTCTGCCGATGCTGGCAGAATTTGTGCGCAAGGACAGCGGACGTATTGAGCGCTTCCTGACCACAGAGCTCAGCGGAGTACTGAACAAAGAGGGCAGCCAGTGGGTACCGGATAAGGTCAACAGCCAGGGACTGAGTTTTAACCCGGCCTTTCTGCGGGCGATTAATCAGCTAAGTCAGTTGTCAGACATTCTGTTTACTGATGGCAGCCAGGGCATCAGCTTTGAACTGCAAGCACGTCCTGTGCCGCATGTGGTGGAAACTCAACTGACCATTGATGGCCAGCCGCTGCACTACTTCAATCAGATGGCTGACTGGCAGAGCTTCCGCTGGCCGGGAGACACTTACAAGCCGGGGACGATGCTGACCTGGACCACGGTCAACGCCGGAGCGCGCCTGTTCGGTGATTACAGCGGTACCTGGGGTTTTATTCGCTGGCTGGACCAGGGCCAGCGTCAGCAGCTTAACCGCAGCCAGTGGATGATGAGCCTCACTGCTCCGGATGGTCGAACCCTGCAGTGGGTACTGCGCTCACAACTCGGAAAAGGTCCACTGGCGCTGCTGGATCTGCGCGGTTTCACGCTGCCGGATCAGATATTCAGTGTCGACAGCGCGGCCACTGCGCAGGTGCTGATGGCTAACACGGGAAACAATGACATGGATGGAGTCGAATAATGAGCACTTTACAAAATCTGGTCGCCGCCTGCCAGGCTGACGACACCTCGCTGCGGCAACAGGTGCAGACACGCACGGAAAACTGGCAGCCCTGGCTTGCCCCAGTAAGTAACGCCAGTCCGACAGGGGAAAACCCCGACTATGACGATGATTTTCAGCGTATCCGGGAGGAGGTCAATAAACTTTCCGGCATCAATACCGGGTTGATTTGCACGCTTGCCGAAAAACTGCTGACTACCACGGCCAAAGATATCCGGATTGCCACCTATTACTGCTGGGCCCGTCTGCACCAGGACGGGGAAACCGGATTTGCCGAAGGGCTTGAACTGCTGACGGGATTGATACAGCGCTATGGAGCGCAACTTCATCCTCAGCGTGAGCGGAGCCGTAAACTGGCGCTGGAGTGGCTGGCAGGCTCCCGTGTACTCGACAGCCTGTCACTGTATCCGGAGGTCGTACGTGAGGATGCACGACGTACAGCCGGGGCGCTGCTGCTCATCAGTGACAGCCTGGAGACAGAGCCGGAAGCGTCACGGCCAGAGCTGAATGTCCTGTACAGCGCGCTGGAATCTCGCCTGATAAAGGCCGGCGGTGTAGATGCTGTGGTACCACAGAACGCCAGCAGTCAGGCACGCGCACAATCGTCATCCCATGCGGCAGAACAGGATGCACCAGTGCTGAGCCGCATTACTTCCGGTCAGGATTTACTGGCCCAGGCCCGTACACTGACGGAGTACCTGCGTGAGCAACCTGATGGCTGGCTGGCAGCACACCGGCTGATGAAGAGCCTGCGCCACGACACGCTGAAAGCAATCCCTGCACCGGATGCCGAAGGGAAAACGCGTATCGAACCACCGCGCGCCGATCAGCGAGCGATGCTCAAACGATTGTACCTGCAACAAAGCTGGCTGGAGGTACTGGAGCAGGCGGACAGCACCTTCTCGCGTGGCGCCAATCATCTCTGGCTGGATTTGCAGTGGTATATCTATCAGGCCCTGATGAAGTCGGGGCAGGATGTGCTGGCAAACATCATCGCCGCCGACCTGAAAGGGGTGCTGCGCCGCCTCACCGGGCTTGAGACACTGGCTTTTAACGATGGTACGCCATTTGCCGATGAGGTCACGCTGAACTGGATTAACCAGAGCGTGCTGGATGATATGGCCGGCTGGCGGGATGAGCCGGTCAGCGTCATTGGCGCGTCTGACAACGATATCCTGGCCCTTGAGCCGGAAGCCCTGGAGAAAGCCGACAGCGACGGGCTGGATGCCACACTTCACTGGCTGCAGACGCGTCCGGGCGCGGACTCCACAAAAGACAAATGGTTGCTGCGTCTGTTAATGGCCCGCGTGGCCGAGCAGAAGGGCAGGAATGAATTGGCGCTGCATCTGCTGGGTGAGCTCGATAATGCGGCTCAGTCCATAACGTTGACGCAATGGACACCGGCACTGTTGTTTGAGGTGAAATCACGCCGCCTCCGGTTACTGCGCATGAAAGCCACACGCAGTGAAACCGATAAATCACGGCTTCAGCCTGAGATGGATTTGCTTCTGGCCGGCCTGATCGCACTCGATCCGGCCAGCAGTGCTGTGCTTTGCGGTTAGCTGCCCTGTTATACCTTTAAGATACTAATAATCAGGTAATTATGGATGATTTAACCCTGCGTTATTATGACGCTGAAATGCGCTACCTGCTGGAAGCCGGTGAAGAGTTTGCACGTGCTCACCCCGAGCAGGCGGCAATGCTCAATCTCGATAAAGCGGGCGCGCGCGACCCTTACGTTGAGCGCCTGTTTGAAGGCTTTGCCTTTTTGATGGGCCGGCTGCGTGAAAAGCTCGATGATGACCTGCCTGAGCTGACCGAAGGGCTGGTCAGCCTGCTGTGGCCGCATTACCTGCGCACCATTCCGTCGATGTCGGTGGTGGAGTTCACCCCTGACTGGCGCGAGATGAAAGAGCAGATGCGCATCGTCAAAGGTTTCGAGGTGAACTCGCGGCCGATCGGTGAGAAGGGCACGCGTTGCCGGTACACGACCACCAAAGAGATAACCCTCCAGCCTTTATCGCTGGAGCATGCCCGCCTGTCCACCGACCCTGACGGACGTTCGGTTATCAGCCTGCGTTTTAACTGCAGCCATCTTGCCGACTGGAGTCGAGCCTCCCTCAGCCAGATCCCGCTCTACTTCAACGCTGACGCACCGCTGGCCTGCGCCATGCATGAAGCCTTTACCATGAACACGGCGCGTCTTTGGCTGCGGATGCCAGGTGATATGGACAGAAGACCGCTCGACGGGTATTTCACTGCGTTGGGTTTCGGCGACGATGACGACCTGTGGCCGAAGGGAAGCAGCAGTTTTAGCGGCTATCAGTTGCTGCTGGAGTACTTCACCTTCCGTGAGAAATTTATGTTCACGGGGCTGTGCGGGCTCGGAACCGTGGCCTTCCCGGCTGAGCTCTCGTGGTTTGAAATCGATGTGGTACTGGCGGAGCGCTGGGAGCATGATTTCAGCTTTACTGAAAAGCATCTGCGCCTGAACTGTGTGCCGGTGATTAACCTGTTCCCGCTGGAATCCGACCCGCTAACAATCAACTCCTTGCAGACAGAGTACATGTTGCGACCGATGCGTGTGCAGGATGGCCACACCGAGATTTACGCGGTGGATTCGGTGATGTCATCGAGCCAGCATACCTACGTGCCGTTCTCGAGCTTCCGCCACAAAGGCGGAATGATGCGTCATGACGCGCCGGAATATTACTACCACACCCGAGTGCGCCGGGGGCCATCCGGGCTGCACAACACCTGGCTTATCCTCGGTGGTGAAGCGTTTGATAAACACGCCGTGCCGGAAGGTGAAAGCCTGTCGCTGACGCTTACCGGCACCAACGGACAGCTACCTCGTAGAGCGTTGCAGAGCACGGTGCTTGATACGGTGATGAAAACCACCTCAGCCAGTATCGCCGTGCGTAACCTGTGTGCGCCGACACTTCCCTGTTATCCACCGGCGCAGGACCGTTTCCACTGGCGCGTGCTGAGCCACCTCGGCAGCGGATTCCTGTCGATGATGGATAACGCCGACGTGCTGCGTGGCACCCTGGCGCTGTATGAATGGACCGACAGTGAGATGAACCGCCGCCGTCTGGAGGCGATTATCGGCGTGAAGCACAGCGAAACTGAGCGTTTCGAGCAGGGCTATTTGGTACGCGGCGTACAGATTGAGGTGACGCTGGACAGTCACGGCTTTGCCGGGCGGGGCGATATCTGCCTGTTCGGCGAGATGCTGAGCCGCTTCTTCGCGCTCTACACCGACATCTATCTGTTTAACCACCTGATTATCATTCTGCAACCGACCGGAGAGCGCCTGGAATGGGAAGAGAAGCACAACCGCCGCATTCCCGGCTGACCCCGCGGCTGGAAGCCGACCTTCAACGCATCAACTTTTACCGTTTATGCCAGCTGCTGGAGAAGCGTAATCCGGGCAGGCCGATGATAGGGTCGACCAGCCACCCTGCTGATGACCCGGTGCGGTTTGCGCCGCACCCGGGAATGGGTTTCCCGGCGACCGAGCTGAAGGCTGTCGAATATGACGAGGATGATGACCGTAGGCCACCGCTTATCCGCACGACCTTTATGGGGATGTACGGTGTTGATTCCCCCTTACCAACGGCGTACCTCGATGACATCACCCAGCGCCGCGAAGGGCATGAGGCGCTGCAGGGCTTTCTGGATATCTTCAGCCACCGCATCCTGACGCAGTTTTACCGCATCTGGCGTAAATATTCTTATCCGGCCACGTTTGAGCCCGGTGGCAGCGACAGCATTTCACAGTCTTTGCTGGGTCTGGTGGGGCTGGGTATTCCTGGTACGGCAAACCATATTGCCACACCAGTATCTCGCTTTCTGTCACTGCTTGGCGTACTGCGCCAGCCCGGTAAAACCCAGGAGGGCATGCAGGCACTGGTGACCCTGCTGGCACCGAATACCACCGTCAGGGTCAGTCCTTACTGCCTGCGCCCCGTGGAGGTCAGCCAGCCGCTGGGCTTTTACGGTGAGGACGATTTTCTGCTGGATGGCAACACGCCACTGGGTGATGAAGCGATGGATGCCAGCAGCCAACTGCTGGTTGTGCTCACGACGATTAATGAACAGGAAGTGCAGGGCTGGAAGCCGGATGGTCTGCTGTATCAGGACTTTCTGGTGATGCTGCGTGTGTATCTTGGCTGGCGCTTTAAGGCAAAAATTGCACTGACCACCTCCACCCGCTTGCTGGCCGTACCGCCACTGGGTGAAGAACCTTTCTGGCTGGGTATGAACGGCGTGCTGGGTGCGGAGGACGATGACCTTCCGGAGGATATTCCTCAGACTTTTACCACCGAATTGGGGCGCTACACCGGGCTGGAGCCTGCGAAACCACAACAAGGAAACCGACGTGTTACGTACAAGTTTAACTAAAACAGCGCGCTGGCTGTTCCCCCTGCTGGTATTCAGTCTGGTGGGGTGCGGGGTGACGCAGAGCATCACCGATGGCAGCAAATCAGCATTTAACTCTGTGTTCTACAAAAAGATTAAGGTGCTTCACCTGGATTTCACAGCACGTGAAGCACTGAATACGGATGAACGTGAAAACAACGCGTTGTCGGAGCCCGTCGTGGTACGCGTCTATCAATTGAAAGACACTATAACTTTCAACAGAAGTGTGTACCAACAGTTATTGAACGATGGTGAAGCCGTTCTTGGGGCTGACATGCTGTCCACCCGTGATGTGGTCGTGAAACCAGGTGGTGACGCACTGCTTGATATGCCGATGGAAGACGATGCGAAATATGTGGCCGTGGTGGGGTTATTTCGGCAACCCGATGTCGTGAAAAACACATGGAAATTAATGGTTAATCGTGAGGAACTCGATCCGGACAAGGCCCGGGTGATTGAGGCCGGGAATAACCATCTGGCGCTGGTAATGGAAGAGGATAAATAATGCCTCAGAATCACAAATCTCCTTCGCTGTATGAAACGCTCTACGGCAACTTCACTGGTGGCCTCATTCTCCATCAGGTCAGTGAACAAAATCAGGTTATTCTCTCGGTACTGGATAACATGCAGCGCATCCTCAACTGTCGCGCCGGGACGCTGGCGCATCTGCCGGACTATGGCTTGCCGGATATGACCAAAACCCTGCAGGGGATGCCCGGTACCGCCCATGAACTGATGGGCGTGCTGTCGGCGGTGCTGCTCAAATATGAACCGCGCCTGA
>NZ_JANEWL010000130.1:0-10609 GCF_028069815.1 Citrobacter sp. Awk 2 | reverse complement strand
GTTTAATTTAACCTTGTTGAGGCCGCACCTTCATTTGCTCCTTTTTGCCATGCATCATGTAACTGGCTGGCATTGTCTACCGTGTCGCAACTGGCAGGGAAGGTTTTTCCGGTCAATCCTCTCGCGTACACAAAGTCCTGCTGACAGGTTTTCCTTTGTCCTTCGGCGTACCCTTTAAGATATTGGGCGCGATCGACCTCTGGGTCATTGTAGTTGTCGGCAAGTGTCTCGTTATCTTTAACGACATAGCCTGAAATGGCATCCTGAATCCCGGCATCAAACCAGTCGGTACCTGTCCAGGTGGGGGAGAAAGTATAGGGATCTATCTGACATCCGCTGAGAAATAATACAAATAAGGTACAGATGAGTTGCTTCATTGCCTGTTCTCCCCGTTTTTTTAAAGCATAGCGGATTCATTTATAGAGGTGTGTAAATTTAAATGTACGGTATCTTGCGGTGTTTTTGCTGAAAAATTGCTTTATGTAAATAAAAATTTACGGGATGTGGATTGAAATCTTTACCTGTTGTGTTATCGTGATTACCTCCTCGCTGAGGAAAACTATCGCAAACGAGCTAAACAGGATCACCATCATGCAAAAAGACGCGCTGAACAACGTACACATTACCGACGAACAGGTTCTGATGACCCCAGAGCAGCTTAAAGCGGAATTTCCGCTGAGCCTCGCACAGGAGGCGCAAATCGCTCAGTCGCGTAAAACCATTTCAGACATTATCTCTGGCCGCGACCCGCGACTGCTGGTGGTGTGTGGTCCATGCTCGATTCACGATCCTGAAGCGGCTATTGAGTACGCTCGTCGATTTAAAGCCCTTGCCGCAGAGGTCAGCGATAGCCTCTACCTGGTGATGCGCGTCTATTTTGAAAAGCCCCGTACCACCGTCGGCTGGAAAGGGTTGATTAACGATCCTCATATGGATGGCTCTTTTGATGTTGAAGCGGGTCTGAAAATTGCGCGTCAACTGCTGCTTGAATTGGTGAATATGGGGCTACCGCTGGCTACAGAAGCGTTAGATCCAAACAGCCCGCAATACCTGGGCGATCTGTTTAGCTGGTCAGCTATCGGTGCGCGTACCACTGAATCACAGACGCATCGTGAAATGGCTTCTGGTCTTTCTATGCCGGTTGGTTTTAAGAATGGTACGGATGGGAGCCTGGCGACGGCAATTAACGCCATGCGTGCTGCAGCACAATCACACCGCTTTGTGGGTATTAACCAGGCGGGGCAGGTTGCACTGCTGCAAACGCAGGGTAATCCAGATGGTCACGTGATTCTGCGCGGTGGTAAAGCGCCGAACTACAGCCCGGCTGATGTCGCCCAGTGCGAAAAAGAGATGGAGCAGGCAGGACTACGACCTTCTCTGATGGTAGATTGCAGTCATGGTAATTCCAATAAAGATTACCGTCGCCAGCCAGCCGTGGCTGAATCTGTGATCGCCCAAATCAAAGATGGCAATCGCTCGATCATCGGCTTGATGATTGAAAGTAATATTCACGAAGGCAACCAGTCCTCCGAACAGCCGCGCAGCGAAATGAAATACGGTGTCTCCGTAACTGATGCCTGCATTAGCTGGGAAATGACGGATGCGCTACTGCGTGAAATTAGTCAAGATTTAAACGGCCAGCTGACGGCGCGTGTAGCATAAGAGGTTGGTATGGTTGCTGAATTGACCGCATTGCGCGATCAAATTGATGAAGTTGATAAGGCATTGCTGGATTTACTGGCACGCCGTCTGGAGCTGGTTGCCGAAGTCGGTGAAGTCAAAAGCCGCTTTGGGTTGCCGATCTACGTACCAGAGCGGGAAGCCACAATGCTGGCTTCCCGCCGCGCAGAAGCTGAAGCGCTGGGGGTGCCGCCAGATCTGATCGAAGATGTATTGCGTCGGGTTATGCGCGAATCTTATTCCAGTGAGAATGACAAAGGCTTTAAGACGCTTTGCCCTTCTTTGCGTCCGGTGGTGATCGTCGGTGGTGGCGGGCAGATGGGGCGGCTGTTCGAGAAGATGCTGACGCTGTCTGGCTATCAGGTGCGGATACTGGAACAGCAGGACTGGGAGCGCGCCACTGAGATCGTCGCCGATGCAGGCATGGTGATCGTCAGTGTGCCGATCCACGTTACCGAACAGGTAATCGCGAAATTACCGCGCCTGCCGTCTGATTGTATTCTGGTCGATCTGGCCTCGGTGAAAAATGGCCCTCTGCAGGCGATGCTGGCGGCACACGACGGTCCGGTTGTGGGTTTACACCCGATGTTTGGTCCGGACAGCGGCAGCCTGGCAAAACAGGTCGTGGTTTGGTGTGATGGGCGGCAGCCGGAAGCCTATCAGTGGTTCCTTGAGCAGATTCAGGTTTGGGGCGCGAGACTGCATCGGATTAGCGCCGTTGAGCACGACCAGAATATGGCGTTTATTCAAGCGCTACGTCACTTTGCGACATTTGCTTACGGGCTGCATTTAGCGGAGGAGAATGTGCAACTGGAGCAATTGCTGGCCCTTTCTTCACCTATTTACCGTCTTGAACTGGCAATGGTTGGTCGTCTGTTTGCCCAGGACCCTCAGCTCTATGCCGATATTATTATGTCGTCAGAGAGTAATCTTGCGCTCATCAAACGTTATTACCAACGTTTTGGCGAAGCGATTGGTTTGCTGGAGCAGGGGGATAAGCAGGCTTTTATCGACAGTTTCCGTAAGGTGGAACACTGGTTTGGCGACTATGCGCAGCGCTTCCAGAGTGAAAGTCGTACCTTGTTACGCCAGGCTAACGATAGCCGTCAATAAGCAAGAAGCCTGATGGCGGCTTCGCCTTCTCGGCCTACAAAAATCGCCTGAATTGTAGGCCGGATAAGCGTAGCGCCATCCGGCATTGTCACGTTAGCTCGGGTCGACCGGCACCACGTTTTCACTCGGATAACATCCCAATACTTTCATCGAACGCGTAATCTCCCCCAACTCCTTCAGCGCTTTTTGCATCTGGGGTGATTCCAGGTTGGCCTGGATATCGAGATAAAACATCTCTTCCCATGGGTTACCGTGAATCGGGCGGGATTCCAGCTTGGTCATAATCAGATTATGGTTACGCAGTACCAGCAGCGCTTCAACCAGCGCACCTGCCTGTTGTCCTGTCGCCATCAGCAACGTTGTTTTCGCTGGAACCTGGTCAGAAACATTGATTGCTTTACGTGCCAGAACCACGAAGCGGGTAATGTTTTGCGTCTGATTAGCTTCAATATGCTCAAGTACCTGCAGACCATGCAATACACCACCGGCTTCGCTCCCCAGGGCTGCTACGCGTGGCGAGTTAGCCTGGGCGACCTTTTCCATCGCAGCTGAAGTGCTTTCAGTGTATTCAATCTTCCAGTGTGGGTAGCGGTTCAGGAACTTGCTGCACTGCTGGAACGGTTGCGGGTGGCTGTATACCGTGTCGATGCTCTCCAGATCGGTTGTTCCCGACACCAGTACGCAATGGTCGATAGTAATCGTCATCTCTCCGACGATAGAGAGGCTGGTGTGCTGCAGAAGATCGTAAACGTCATTAATCGCACCGGAACTGGTGTTTTCAATAGGCACTACCGCGTAGTCTGCCTGTCCGGTTTCAACCTGATTAAAGATATCGGCAAATTTCGCGCAGCCGCTTTCAATAAACTGCTCAAAATGACGTGCGGCGTACTGACGTGCTGCAAGGTGTGAGTAAGACCCTTTTGGTCCCAGGAAGGCAACACGAGCGGAATGCGGGTTGATCTTGTTCAGATGCTGCTGAAGGAGCGCCTGCTGGGTCAGGACGGAGTCTTCGATAATAAGCTGGAACAAGCGCGTGATGTAGTGGGCATCGAGGTGATGTGCTTTACCAAGCTGAATTAAACGGTCCAGTAGGTCGCGTTCCCGATCAATATCGCGTACCGGGCGATGAGACAGCAACTTGGCTTTACCGACTTCTACCGCCAGACCACGTCGTTCTGCCAGCAGGGCCAGTAATTTTTCATCCAGCGAGCTGATCTTTTCTCGCAGCGCCAGTAATGGGTTTTCCGATGTCATAGTGTTGCCTTTCTTGTTATCAATAAAAAAGGCCCCCCGTTGTGGGAGGCCTTATTGTTCGTCTTCGCATTCTTTATCACACGACGAAACGCCTCCCATTCAGGGGAAGGTAAAAAAGAATGCGAAGAAGAACGGGACAAGTTTCATGTAATTTTCCTTTGGCTACATCAGTAAAGTACCCGTACTGTTTTCACCCTGTCAACAAAAAACGCGCCCGAAGGCGCGTTGGCGATACACTCAATGTAAGGGACTACTCTTCTTCTGCTTCGACGAAGTTGGCGTCTTTTACTGAAGTTGTTGCACGACGGGCTTCGCCTTTGTGCTGCACTTTATTGAGCTGCCGTTCCAGCTTGTTGATCAAATCGTTAATGGCGGTGTACATATCCTCGTGTTTTGCGCTGGCGACCAGATGTCCATTCGGGGTGTTGATGGTGGCATCAGCAATGAAACCCTGTGGCTCCTTAGACAGAATGATATGTGGATTAATCAGATGAGTTTGCCATTTATCCAGTTTGGAGAGACGGTCTGCGACATGCTGGCGAATTGCCGGAGTAATTTCCATTTGTTTACTGGTAATGTTCATTGTCATAAATTTTACCTCTTGTCTTTCCCGTCTTGGTGATTCCAGCATACCGTTCCTAATGTCAAAATGTGTGATCTAAATCACATTATTTTGTCGCTTTTTGTCAAGAAAACCTTTTTGTGAGGCACCGCAGGAACAGGCGATTTTTTACTTGAGGAATACCTGAAAGCAGGCCATATTTGATAGGATGCGTCGCAGCTAAACCGCTTCAGTTGTGGCGTTAACGAATAAAAAAACGGCAGCCCAGAGGCTGCCGTTTTGCATTCTGAGGTCAATCAGGTGTTGCTGCTGTTAGCGGCAATGATTTTCGCTACTTTTTCTGCCTGGGCATTCATCTGCATTTGGCGATAAGCGTTTTCCATCAACGGCAGGGCATCACGCGTTGCCTGGGTATCCGGATAGTCACGCAGCATACCTTCCACACGGTTCACGACTGCAACCCATGCGCCACGGGCGGTATAGTACTCAGCAACAGAGTATTCATACTTCGCCAGACGATCTTTCAGGAATACCAGACGCTTAGTGGCATCGGTTGTGTACTGGCTGTTCGGATAACCACGTACCAGTTTGGAAAAGTCATTAAACGCAGCTCGGGCATGCTGTGGATCGCGATCGCTACGATCGACGCCAAAGAATCCTTGCAGTGCGCTATCGTCCAGCGCCATATTGGTCAGGCCACGCATGTACATGACATAATCAATGTTAGGGTGAGTTGGGTTCAGACGAATAAAACGATCGATGGCAGCCTGAGCAAGTGGCAGATCGGCGTTTTTGTAGTAGGCGTAGATGAGATCTAATTGCACCTGCTGAGAATACGGTCCAAATGGATAACGGTTATCCAACGCTTCCAATTGCGTTATTGCCTGTTTCCAGTTACCGTCCTGCAGCTTTTGCTGAGCAGTCGCGTAGATTTCATTTGGCGGATTATCGGGCACCTCTTCCTTTGAACCAGAGCAACCCGCCAAAAACAGGCTCAACGTGGCTGCTGCCACCAGATATTTCATGCGCGTCATGACGTTTTGACTTTCCTCAAAATGTAATACGGGAGATTCTCTGTTCCTGCTCCCGGTTAAGACCAGCTACAATAGCACACTATATTAAACGGCAAAGCCGTAAAACCCAACGTTAAACGAAGAAGCAGTTTATGGCACAACGAGTAGAACTCACCGCAACAGTCTCCGAAAATCAGCTTGGTCAACGCTTAGATCAGGCTTTGGCCGAATTGTTCCCTGATTATTCGCGATCGCGCATAAAAGAATGGATCCTCGACCAGCGCGTACTGGTAAATGGCAATCTTTGCGATAAGCCGAAAGAAAAAGTGTTAGGTGGAGAGCGTGTCTCCATCAATGCTGAAATTGATGAAGAGATTCGTTTTGAAGCTCAGGATATCCCGCTGGATATCGTTTATGAAGATGACGACATTCTCGTCATCAACAAACCACGTGATCTGGTGGTTCATCCGGGCGCGGGCAATCCTGATGGTACGGTTTTGAATGCGTTGCTGCATTACTACCCGCCAATTGCGGATGTCCCACGAGCCGGTATTGTGCACCGTCTGGATAAAGACACAACCGGGCTTATGGTTGTGGCAAAAACTGTCCCGGCGCAAACACGCCTGGTCGAGTCATTGCAGCTGCGCGAAATCACTCGTGAGTATGAAGCCGTGGCGATTGGCCATATGACAGCGGGTGGTACGGTCGAAGAACCGATCAGCCGTCATCCCACCAAACGTACGCATATGTCAGTGCATCCAATGGGGAAACCTGCGGTAACGCACTATCGCATTATGGAGCATTTCCGTGTGCACACGCGTCTGCGGTTGCGTCTGGAAACCGGACGTACGCACCAGATCCGCGTGCACATGGCGCATATCACCCATCCGCTGGTAGGCGATCAGGTCTACGGTGGTCGTCCGCGCCCGCCGAAAGGCGCTTCTGACGAGTTTATCTCCGTGCTGCGTAAGTTTGACCGTCAGGCGCTGCACGCGACCATGTTGCGTTTGTATCATCCGATTTCCGGTATCGAGATGGAATGGCATGCGCCAATCCCACAAGATATGGTGGAGCTTATCGAAGTGATGCGCGCTGATTTTGAAGAGCATAAGGATGATGTTGCCTGGTTATGAGTAAGCTAATTGTCCCGCAGTGGCCGATACCTCAGGGTGTCGCAGCCTGTAGTTCTACCCGCATTGGCGGCGTCAGTATGTCGCCTTATGATTCGCTGAACCTGGGTGCCCATTGTGGCGATAACCCGGAGCATGTGGAAGAGAACCGCAAGCGGCTGTTTGCTGCGGGCAATCTGCCTTCGAAACCCGTTTGGCTTGAACAGGTACACGGTAAAGATGTCCTGAAATTAAGCGGCGGGCCATACTTATCTAAACGTGCAGATGCGTCCTACAGCAATACGCCAGGCACCGTATGTGCAGTGATGACGGCGGACTGTCTTCCGGTGCTGTTTTGTAATCGTGCTGGAACAGAAGTGGCGGCGGCCCATGCGGGCTGGCGCGGGTTATGTGAAGGTGTGCTGGAAGAAACGGTGGCGTGCTTTGCCGACAAGCCGGAAAACATTATTGCCTGGTTAGGGCCGGCGATTGGTCCGATCGCGTTTGAGGTAGGTGCAGAAGTTCGCACCGCGTTTATGGCAAAAGATCCGCAAGCTGACAGTGCATTTGTGCCGCGTGGTGAAAAATATCTGGCGGATATCTATAAGATTGCACGTCAACGTCTGGCAAATGTAGGGGTAGAGAGCGTCTACGGTGGCGACCATTGCACCTTCAACGAAAGTGAGACGTTCTTCTCTTATCGTCGCGACAATACCACGGGTCGTATGGCAAGTTTTATTTGGCTGATATAACCTAAAGAATCAAGACGATCCGGTACGTGTAATTTTCTTTTCACATAATTCAGGTCATTCACCTTGAATAATTGAGGGATGACCTCATTTAATCTCCAGTAGCAATTTTGACCTGTTATGGGAGGAGTTATGCGTCTGGATCGTCTTACCAATAAATTCCAGCTTGCTCTTGCCGATGCCCAGTCACTCGCACTGGGGCACGACAACCAATTTATCGAACCACTTCATCTAATGAGCGCCTTGCTGAATCAGGAAGGGGGATCGGTTCGTCCTTTGTTAACGTCCGCTGGCATCAATGCTGGCCAGTTACGCACAGCGATTGATCAGGCATTGAGCCGTTTACCACAGGTAGAAGGTACCGGCGGTGATGTTCAGCCTTCTCAGGATTTGGTGCGTGCACTGAATCTTTGCGACAAGCTGGCGCAAAAACGTGGAGACAATTTCATTTCGTCAGAACTGTTCGTTCTGGCAGCGCTTGAGTCGCGCGGTACGCTGACCGATTTATTAAAATCAGCAGGAGCGACAACCGCCAATATCACTCAGGCAATTGAACAAATGCGTGGAGGTGAAAGCGTGAATGACCAGGGGGCTGAAGACCAACGTCAGGCCTTGAAAAAATATACCGTCGACCTGACCGAACGCGCCGAACAAGGCAAGCTCGATCCGGTTATCGGTCGTGATGAAGAAATTCGCCGCACGATTCAGGTGCTGCAACGTCGTACTAAAAACAACCCAGTTTTGATCGGTGAGCCAGGTGTTGGTAAAACCGCTATCGTCGAAGGGTTGGCACAGCGAATCATTAACGGTGAAGTACCTGAAGGGTTAAAAGGTCGTCGCGTGCTGGCGCTGGATATGGGCGCGCTGGTGGCCGGGGCGAAGTATCGCGGTGAGTTTGAAGAACGTTTAAAAGGTGTGCTCAACGATCTCTCGAAACAGGAAGGCAACGTCATTCTGTTTATCGATGAGTTGCATACTATGGTCGGTGCAGGTAAAGCCGATGGCGCAATGGACGCCGGTAACATGCTGAAACCGGCGCTGGCGCGCGGGGAGCTGCACTGCGTAGGGGCCACCACGCTGGATGAATACCGCCAGTACATCGAAAAAGATGCGGCGCTGGAACGTCGTTTCCAGAAAGTGTTTGTGGCTGAGCCAAGCGTTGAAGATACCATCGCGATTCTACGCGGCCTGAAAGAGCGTTACGAGCTGCACCACCATGTGCAGATTACTGACCCGGCGATTGTTGCGGCAGCCACGCTGTCTCACCGCTACATTGCTGACCGTCAGTTGCCGGATAAAGCTATCGACCTTATCGATGAAGCAGCGTCCAGCATTCGTATGCAGATTGACTCCAAGCCGGAAGAACTCGACAGACTCGATCGCCGCATTATCCAGCTCAAGCTGGAACAGCAGGCGTTAATGAAAGAGTCTGATGAGGCAAGTAAAAAACGTCTTGATATGCTTAATGAAGAACTGGACGACAAAGAGCGCCAGTATTCAGAGTTAGAAGAAGAGTGGAAAGCTGAAAAAGCGTCCCTCTCTGGAACGCAAACTATTAAGGCAGAGCTGGAACAGGCAAAAATCGCTATCGAACAGGCGCGTCGTGTCGGCGACCTGGCGCGCATGTCTGAACTGCAGTACGGCAAAATTCCGGAACTGGAAAAACAGCTGGAAGCGGCAACCCAGTCTGAAGGTAAAACTATGCGTCTGCTGCGTAATAAAGTGACGGATGCAGAAATTGCCGAAGTGCTGGCGCGCTGGACCGGTATCCCGGTGGCCCGTATGTTGGAAGGCGAGCGGGAAAAATTGTTGCGGATGGAACAGGATCTGCACAGCCGCGTGATTGGCCAGAACGAAGCGGTAGAAGCGGTATCTAACGCCATCCGTCGTAGCCGTGCAGGATTGTCCGATCCGAATCGTCCGATTGGTTCATTCTTGTTCCTGGGGCCAACCGGTGTCGGTAAAACCGAGCTGTGCAAAGCGCTGGCGAACTTTATGTTCGACAGTGACGATGCGATGGTGCGTATCGATATGTCCGAATTTATGGAGAAACACTCTGTATCTCGCCTGGTCGGTGCGCCTCCGGGATATGTCGGTTATGAAGAAGGTGGGTACCTGACGGAAGCGGTGCGTCGTCGCCCTTATTCGGTCATCCTGCTGGATGAAGTGGAAAAAGCGCATCCGGATGTCTTCAACATTCTGCTGCAGGTGCTTGACGATGGTCGATTAACTGACGGGCAGGGGAGAACGGTCGATTTCCGTAATACGGTTGTCATCATGACCTCGAACCTGGGCTCTGATCTGATTCAGGAGCGTTTCGGCGAGCTGGATTACAGCCATATGAAAGATATGGTGCTGGGCGTTGTGAGCCAGAACTTCCGCCCGGAATTCATCAACCGTATAGATGAGGTTGTTGTATTCCATCCGCTGGGTGAGAAACACATTGCTTCTATTGCTCAGATCCAACTGCAGCGTCTGTACAAACGTCTGGAAGAGCGTGGTTATGAAATCCACATCTCTGACGAAGCACTTAAATTGCTGAGTGTGAATGGTTATGATCCTGTATACGGTGCACGTCCATTGAAACGTGCTATCCAGCAGCAGATCGAAAACCCACTGGCACAGCAAATCTTGTCTGGTGAGCTGATTCCGGGCAAACCGATTCGTCTGGAAGTGAATGACGATCGTATTGTGGCAGTGCAGTAAGTCACAAAACCTAAATAAACGGGCCCTGCGGGGCTCGTTTTTGTTTAAAAACCAGGCCAGAATCGAACTTCTGGTTGAAAAGTAATCGCTTGATAAGTTTTTTGTATTTTTAACTTGTCAGCCTGAAATAACTCCCTATAATGCGCCTCCACTGACACGGAACAACGGATTACAAGCCGCCAGGTCAGCGGGGTTCCACTGAGAACCTCACGAAGAAAAGCGAAATTAAATGCTTGACTTCGTAGCGGGATGGCGTAATATGCACACCCCGCGCCGCTGAGAAAAAGCGAAGCGGTACTGCTCTTTAACAATTTATCAGACAATCTGTGTGGGCACTCGAAGATACGGATTCTTAACGTCGCAAGACGAAAAATGAATACCAAGTCTCTTGAGTGAACATACGTAATTCATTACGAAGTTTAA
>NZ_JANEWL010000013.1:0-72193 GCF_028069815.1 Citrobacter sp. Awk 2 | reverse complement strand
TGGTTATTGATCTGGACACTAATTAACAATTGATGATTTTGCCAACAGTACATATAGCGCGATATACTAAAAATTCTCGCAGCAACTGAACGTTAAGCCTATGAAATACGATACATCCGAGCTTTGTGACATCTATCAGGAAGATGTCAACGTCGTGGAACCGCTGTTCTCTAACTTTGGAGGACGGTCGTCGTTTGGCGGACAAATCATCACGGTAAAATGTTTCGAGGACAACGGGTTGCTGTACGATCTGCTCGAACAAAACGGCCGTGGTCGTATTCTGCTGGTCGATGGTGGCGGTTCTGTCCGTCGTGCGCTGGTCGATGCCGAACTGGCTCGTCTGGCAGTACAGAATGAATGGGAAGGTCTGGTCATCTACGGCTCAGTACGCCAGGTAGACGATCTGGAAGAGCTGGACATCGGCATTCAGGCGATTGCCGCTATTCCGGTTGGTGCTGCAGGTGAAGGCATTGGGGAAAGCGATGTGCGCGTCAATTTTGGCGGCGTGACGTTCTTTTCCGGCGACCACTTGTACGCCGACAATACCGGGATAATTCTTTCCGAAGACCCGCTCGATATCGAGTAAGCAAAAAAGGCACCGCAAGGTGCCTTTTTTATGCGTTTCCGTCGTACCCACCTTTTGCACGCCGCAACTGTAGCTATTTGCCGCAACTGATGAAGCGACTTACAGCGGCTCTATCTCCCCCTTCCCACACTGCGTGTTATTTATCTTAATAAACAACAAGTTAAAAACATGGCACGCCTTATGCTTTATACCACTGTATCCAATCAAAGCGCATAAGGATTTTTTATGAAGAAAAATGCAGTGGTTATTAACCCGCAAGATAGCGTTGCTACTGCTATCCAGCCCCTCAAGGCCGGAGACGTCGCCAACATGTTTGTTGGCAATGAAAATCTGACCATCACCTTACGGGATGACATCCCTTACGGTCATAAATTTGCCATTAAAGCCGTTGCGCTTCATGGCGAAGTTTACAAATACGGTGAATCCATTGGTCGGGCAACAAAGTCTATCCAGACCGGAGATTATGTTCATGTTCATAATGTTGAAAGTGAACGTGGCCGTGGGGATTGGAAATAAAGGCTGAAGGAACAAGTGAAAATGAAAAAAACAATCAAAGGTTATCGTCGTCCGGATGGCAGCGTGGGTATTCGCAACTACGTCTTAATTTTACCTACCAGCGTTTGCGCCAATAAAGTCGCTCAGGACATCTCCGCTCAGGTTCATGGCTCAACCTGGCTTAATAATGATTTTGGTTGCTGCCAGATTGCTGGTGATGCTGCATTAACCGAAAAAACACTGATCAACGTTGCCAGGAACGGCAACGTTGGCGCCATACTCGTTGTCGGACTGGGTTGTGAAGGCGCTGAACCTACTCACATTGCGCAAGAAATCACGAAATTTGGTAAGCCGGTTTCCTGCATCACAATTCAGAATGAAGGGGGGACCTTGCAGTGTCAGGCGCGCGGAATTTCAATCGCACGTCAGTATGCGCAGGATTTGTCCCAGCAAGACTACGAAGAAATAAGCGTCAGCGAGTTGATCCTCGGAATGGAATGCGGAGGTTCTGATACCACCTCTGGCCTCGCCTCCAACCCTGCCTGCGGTGTTGCATCTGATTTGTTAGTTAACGATGGTGGCACATCGATTCTTTCAGAAACCACCGAATTCATTGGCGCAGAACACGTTGTTGCTCGTCGGGCCATTAATTCACAAGTCGCAGACGATTTAATCAAGCTGGTTGTGGGGTGTGAAGAAAGAGCGAAAGCCCTGGGCGCAGATATCAGGGGCGGGCAACCGACGCCAGGTAATATCCAGGGCGGTATCACCACCATTGAGGAAAAATCTCTGGGCTGCATGCACAAAGCGGGTCATTCACCGCTACAGGGCGTCCTGCAATACGCAGATTTCCCTGGCGGTCGTGGACTATGGGTGATGGACTCCCCTGGACAAGATATCGAATCCATCTCCGGGATGGTGGCCGGCGGTGCACAAATTATTATCTTTACTACCGGGCGCGGAACCCCCACGGGAAACCCGATTGCGCCAGTGATCAAAATCACCGCCAACGAAGAAACATTTACCAAAATGCGCGACAACATTGATATTGATGTTTCATCGATTATGCGGGGAGAATCTTCTATTAATGAGATGGGCGAGGTGATTTATCAGGAAATCATTAAGGTTTCTAATGGTAAAACAACCAAAGCTGAAGATCTTGGGCATAAGGAATTCTCTATTTACAAGATCGCACCAACATTTTAAGACGATAGAAATATAACCCTATACGGTGGGAATAAATAACATATTCCCATCATTTATATCCGTTACGAAAACACGGAAGTCTCCTCATGAAAATAAAACAAACAATTGAGAAATTCCCAGGCGGGATGATGGTAATCCCGTTATTGATCGGAGCATTATTAAAGACATTTTGTCCTGGTGCTTTAGAAATAGGGAGCTTTTCGACGGCGGTAGCTCATGGCGCTCTCGCTATCCTGGGCGTATTTTTTGTCTGTATGGGCGCTGAAATCCGCCTACAGGCCGCGCCGGTCGCCCTGAAAAAAGGGTTCGCCATTATGCTGTCCAAGTTGGTTGTCGGGACAGCAATTGGCTTACTGGTCGCAAAGTTTTGCGGCGCCAACGGCTTCTTTGGTTTGTCTGCACTCGCCATTATCGCGGCCATGACCAATGCGAATATGGGCCTCTACGCTGCACTGACCAAACAGTTTGGCAATGAAACCGATGCGGGCGCTATCGCTGTGCTTTCCGTACTTGAAGGCCCCTTTCTGACGATGGTGGCGATGGGTGCCGCTGGGCTGGTGTCGATCCCAATAATGGAGCTGTTCGCCGTTGTTTTACCAATACTGATTGGTATGCTGCTCGGAAATCTGGATGAGGATATGCGTTCGTTCCTGAAAAGCGGCGGCGCGATGCTGATCCCCTTCTTCTCTTTTGGTCTGGGTACCGGAATCGATTTCAGCACCCTGCTGATGGCCGGATTCGCAGGGGTTATTCTGGGTCTCATGACCGCATTTATTGGCGCGCTGATTAATGTTGCCGTCTCCCGTTTTGTCGGAGGTTCAGGCATCGCCGGAGCGGCAGTCTCCACGACGGCCGGTAACGCCGTTGCGACCCCCGCAGCCATCGCCGCGGTTGACCCCAGCGTGTCAGCATTAATCGCCGTAGCGACGCCGCAGATTGCCGCCTCTACGATCGTCACCTCCTTAGTCGTACCGTTTATAACCGCCTGGGTTGCTCGCCGCGAACAAAGGAGAATCGCCCAACGCCAGCAGTTATCAAAAACATAAATTCCACAGAGTTGATCGAAAACAATTCCGCTGTTCACCATTTATGTGACAAAAAGATTGCAGAAACAGTAAGTCGTGAATGGATTACTGTTTCTACAATAATGCCGACAACTGTTTCCACCGTTATCGACTTCACATCATGATCATGCTGGATTCAACATGTTAAAATTACCTAATATTTACATCGTTTCTCCTTTACAAGCGCTCTCTCTAGAAGCTGAACGCCTGTCTATCCGATATAATCACATCGCAAATATAACGATATTAAATGCCACCCTTGACGATGTTGATTCCGTGATCCCGATATTGCGCACGAATTCCCCTGATCTTGTGATTAGTCGCGGTGGCATGGCATGGATGCTTAAACAAAAAATACCGCAGCCTGTCATTGAAATAAAAACATCCGCTTATGATATTATCGATGCCCTCAGGCCATATCTTGGGCTCAATAAAAATATTGGGGTTATTGGGTTTCGCAGCGTTATCGACGGCTGTATGAAAATAGCCAGGATGCTTAATCTGCAACTCACTGAGTTTATCATTGACGAAATGGCCAACCCTTGCATTGAGAATGTCAGGAATGACTTTGTCAATTACACACAAAATAACCAGATAGATCTTATTATTGGCGATGCCATTTGCCCGCTTTATTTTGGCACACACAGCATGGAACATTTCATCCCTTTCCATTCAGGTGTCGAGTCCATAGAACTGGCATTACATGAGGCAATTCAGCTGTATCAGGCGCTCGCTAATGAGCGCATTGAGCAAAACCAGCTAAACCTGTTACTTGACCACACCAATAAATTCATTCTTCTCATTGATAATTTCGGTAAAGTCATTCACTGTAATCATAAAGCCGTCGAGCTTTTACAACTCAGTAAACATGATTTAATCAATAAAAAAATACCTTCCTTAACGCTAAACTGGGAAGACCTGCAAAATAATATCCCGATAGAAAATGAGTTAATCAACACACCCTATGGCGAATTTGTGGTTAACCAGTTCCCCATTGTAGAAAACGAAAATCTCAACCGCGTGGTGATCACCCTCCAGACATCATCTAACTTACAGAATGCTGAGCAGAAGATAAGAATCAAAGAAGCGAAAAAGTTAGGATTTCACGCCAGGTATCACTTCGAAGATTTTATTACCTGCAACCGTGAAATGCAGGCTCGCTTAAGGTTAGCCAGGATATATGCGGAAACCGAAGCAACAATACTGCTACTCGGTGAAAATGGTACCGGCAAAGAGGTTCTGGCGCAGAGCATTCATAACGCCAGTTCACATCGCAATGGGCCATTTGTTGCGGTTAACTGCGGCGCAATCCCCGCTTCAATTATGGAAAGCGAACTCTTTGGATATGTCGATGGCGCGTTTTCCGGTGCCTCTAAAAAAGGCCGCGCCGGGATGTTTGAACTGGCGCATAACGGCACCATCTTTCTTGATGAAATCAGCGAACTGGATAAGTTCTTACAAGCAAAACTCTTACGCATTCTGCAGGAGCGCCAACTGATGCGCCTGGGCGCAGATCACATGATTCCGGTCAACGTCCGCGTTATTGCGGCCACAAACCGAAACTTACCGGCAATGATTGCAGCCGGTGATTTTAGAGAAGACCTTTTTTATCGCTTGAATGTGCTCAAGGTCACCACATTACCGTTACGTGAACGCCCGGACGATATCCAACTTATTGGGCAAACAACTTTAGATGCGCTGAGAAAGTCCTATCAGTTGCCTCCCATTGCATTGAGCGAAAGTTTATGGAGTGAGCTAAAAAAATATTTATGGCCGGGTAACGTACGTCAGTTGAATAATATTATGGAGCGCCTGGCGTTATCGTTTTCATCCGGCGTGGTGTCTCTTTCTGCCGCCACGTTACTGATTGAGGATTTACAAGCCGATAAAGCGTCTTCCCCCCAACAACCTCGCCATCACTGCCCGGACTGCCAGTTGCTCGAAGGGCCGTATAAACGGATCCGTAGCCGTATTCTCAAAGGGGTGCTACTACGACAGCAAAACAACAAAAGCCGTGCAGCGAAGCAACTGGATATTGACCGTAGCTCGTTCACCCGTTGGCTTGGTGATTGATGGGAAAGCCCGCAAGCAAGGCCGTTATCAAAGATAAATATTGCCGGATGTCGGCTTACACCTTATCCGGCCTACAAACTCGTACTCTAAATCCTCTAAAGATTTCGCGTCAGGGCAAGGCGGCAAGTAAGTGAATCCCCAGGAGCATAGACCACTATGTGACTGGGGTGAATGCACGCAGCCAACGCCGCCATAACGTGAAATATGACGAGGATTAGACTTCTTCCATACGACCCAGCAGGGCATGCAGACGATCCTGCCAGCCACTCTGCTGTTCTTTCAGGCTGTTGTTCTCACGCTCCAGTTCTTCACGCTGCTGCTGTGCAGACTGAACTTCCTGCGACAGTGAGTTATTCTTTTCTTTCAGCTCTTCGATTTCCATCTGCAACAGCGTGATGGTATCAATCGCCTGCTGTACTTTTGCTTCCAGTTTCTCAAACACTTCTAATGACATCGTCATACCTCTCCTGAATTGCAAGGCGTTGATGGATAAAAATCCTCGTCCCGATAACCGGCGACGCCTTAATAAAAACGAGCGCACACTACTTAACACCGATTGTATGAAGCCGCGTCATCCCTGTCCAGCGGCATCCCGCGCAGATTGCGGTTTGCAACACTTTTAATCTTTGTCCTGGTGACATAACTGTCATAACTCTTAAGTGTTAACAGGATGATCGGTGAAATGATTCAGCTCACACTATTTTTGTATAACAAATACCGCTCAATGGCGCGAAAACGCTCATTTTGTTGATGGAGTACACACATTTTAATTTCGATATTTCTCGTTTTTGAGCGTTAACGATAAATTAACAGTGTGCCTACCGGCTCCGGGGATGTCAGTGACCTTCTCGCATACAATAAACATTAAACTCTTCAGGATCCGATTATGAGTCAAACATCAACCTTGAAAGGCCAGTGCATTGCTGAATTCCTCGGTACCGGGTTGTTGATTTTCTTCGGTGTGGGTTGTGTCGCTGCACTCAAAGTGGCTGGTGCTACTTTTGGTCAGTGGGAAATCAGTATCATCTGGGGTCTGGGGGTAGCCATGGCTATCTATCTGACAGCAGGCGTTTCTGGCGCACACCTGAATCCAGCAGTCACAATCGCACTATGGCTGTTTGCGTGTTTTGACAAACGCAAAGTCGTTCCTTTTATTATTTCTCAAATTGCTGGCGCCTTTTGCGCAGCGGCATTGGTTTACGGGCTTTATTACAATCTTTTCATCGATTTCGAACAAACGAACCATATCGTGCGCGGTAGTGTAGAAAGCCTTAATCTGGCAGGTACTTTCTCCACCTATCCAAACCCGCATATCAATTTTGTGCAGGCCTTCGCGGTTGAAATGGTCATTACCGCTATTCTAATGGGGCTGATTCTGGCACTGACCGATGATGGTAACGGTGTACCGCGTGGTCCACTGGCACCGCTGCTGATCGGCTTACTGATTGCCGTTATTGGTGCATCCATGGGTCCACTGACCGGTTTTGCGATGAACCCGGCACGTGACTTCGGACCGAAACTCTTCGCCTGGATGGCTGGATGGGGCGAGATTGCCTTCACGGGTGGTCGTGATATCCCTTACTTCCTGGTCCCCGTGTTTGGCCCGATTACCGGCGCAATTCTGGGCGCATGGGCATATCGCAAACTGATTGGTCGCCATTTACCGTGCGATGTCTGCGCGATTGAAGAAAAAGACGTTGCGACCAACACTCAACAAAAAGCTTCGCAGTAATGTGACTACGGGACAAAAATGATGACTGAAAAAAAATATATCGTTGCGCTCGACCAGGGCACCACCAGCTCCCGCGCGGTCGTAATGGACCACGATGCGAATATCGTTAGCGTTTCACAGCGCGAATTCGAGCAAATCTATCCGAAAGCAGGCTGGGTAGAACACGACCCAATGGAAATTTGGGCGACCCAAAGCTCCACGCTGGTAGAAGTGCTGGCGAAAGCCGATATCAGTTCCGATGAAATTGCAGCGATCGGTATTACCAACCAGCGTGAAACCACCATTGTCTGGGAACGTGAAACCGGTAAGCCGATCTATAACGCCATTGTGTGGCAGTGTCGTCGTACCGCAGATATCTGCGAGAAGCTCAAGCGCGACGGTATGGAAGAGTACATCCGTAACAACACCGGTCTGGTCATTGACCCGTATTTCTCCGGTACCAAAGTGAAGTGGATCCTCGACCACGTAGAAGGCTCGCGTGAGCGCGCCCGTCGCGGCGAGCTGCTGTTCGGTACCGTAGACACCTGGCTTATCTGGAAAATGACTCAGGGACGCGTACACGTCACGGATTACACCAACGCCTCACGTACCATGCTGTTCAACATCCATTCCCTGGACTGGGACGACAAGATGCTGGACGCGCTGGACATTCCGCGTGCAATGCTGCCGGAAGTTCGCCGTTCTTCTGAAGTCTATGGCCAGACCAACATTGGCGGTAAAGGCGGCACACGTATTCCTATCTCCGGTATCGCGGGTGACCAGCAGGCTGCACTTTTCGGCCAACTGTGCGTGAAGGAAGGGATGGCGAAGAACACCTACGGTACTGGCTGCTTCATGCTGATGAATACCGGCGAGAAAGCCGTTAAGTCAGAAAATGGGCTGCTGACCACTATCGCTTGTGGCCCGACCGGGGAAGTGAACTACGCGCTGGAAGGTGCCGTGTTCATGGCGGGTGCGTCCATCCAGTGGCTGCGTGATGAGATGAAACTCATCAGCGATGCATTCGACTCAGAGTATTTCGCCACCAAAGTGAAAGACACCAACGGCGTATATGTTGTTCCGGCGTTCACTGGCTTGGGCGCACCATACTGGGACCCGTATGCACGTGGCGCCATCTTCGGCCTGACCCGTGGCGTAAACTCCAACCACATCATCCGTGCTACGCTTGAGTCTATCGCTTATCAGACGCGTGACGTACTGGAAGCAATGCAGGCGGACTCCGGTATTCGTCTGCACGCACTGCGCGTGGATGGCGGTGCGGTAGCCAACAACTTCCTGATGCAGTTCCAGTCTGACATTCTCGGCACACGCGTTGAGCGCCCGGAAGTTCGCGAAGTGACTGCGCTGGGTGCGGCATATCTGGCCGGTCTGGCTGTCGGCTTCTGGCAGAATCTGGATGAGCTGCAGGAAAAAGCGGTCATTGAGCGTGAGTTCCGCCCTGGCATCGAAACCACCGAACGTAACTTCCGTTACAGCGGCTGGAAAAAAGCGGTCAAACGCGCTCTGGCGTGGGAAGATCACGAAGAGTAATACATCATTGCCGGGTGGTGCGGCCTACTGATACGAAACTGACGTAGGCCGGATAAGACGCGTTAGCGTCGCCATCCGGCTATATCTCCGTGCGGGGCAACCCCGCACACACATCAATAATCTCGCCCCCTCCCCTGTGCTACACTTCGCGCCATTCCTTTCTGCTACGAGTTTGCAATGAGACGAGAACTTGCCATTGAATTTTCACGCGTGACCGAAGCGGCTGCACTGGCTGGCTATAAATGGTTGGGTCGCGGCGATAAAAACACCGCTGACGGCGCGGCCGTGAACGCCATGCGTATTATGCTCAACCAGGTCAACATTGACGGCACCATCGTGATTGGCGAGGGCGAGATCGACGAAGCACCGATGCTGTTTATCGGTGAAAAAGTCGGAACCGGTCTCGGCGATGCTGTTGATATTGCAGTCGATCCCATCGAAGGTACACGTATGACAGCAATGGGCCAGGCGAATGCACTGGCGGTACTGGCTGTCGGCGACAAGGGTTGCTTCCTGAACGCGCCGGACATGTACATGGAAAAGCTGATTGTCGGCCCTGGTGCCAAAGGTTCAATCGACCTGAATCTGTCGCTGGAAGCGAACCTGCGTAATGTCGCCAGCGCGCTCAACAAACCGCTGAGCGAACTGACCGTCACCATTCTGGCGAAACCACGCCACGATGAAACCATCGCCGAAATGCAGGCGCTGGGCGTTCGCGTATTCGCGATTCCCGATGGCGACGTGGCCGCGTCGATTCTGACCTGTATGCCAGACAGTGAAGTTGACGTGCTGTATGGCATTGGTGGCGCACCAGAAGGTGTCGTCTCTGCCGCCGTTATCCGCGCACTGGATGGCGACATGCAAGGCCGTCTGCTGGCTCGCCATGACGTCAAAGGTGACAGCGAAGAGAACCGTCGTATCGGCGAACAGGAGCTGGCTCGCTGCGCCGCGATGGGTATTGAGGCAGGTAAAGCGCTGCGTCTGGATGAAATGGCCCGCAGCGACAACGTTATTTTCTCAGCAACCGGGATCACCAAAGGCGATCTGCTGGAAGGGATTAGCCGCAAAGGTAATATTGCCACCACCGAAACACTGCTGATCCGTGGGAAATCACGTACGATCCGTCGTATTCAGTCCATCCACTACCTCGATCGCAAAGATCCGGATGTACAGACGCATATCCTGTAATTGATTTGATCAATAGAGCCTTCCAGCCCATCTGGGCTGGAAATCTTTCGTGCAACGAACGAAGATAAGGCAATCACAGCAGACAGGAGAAAACCATGGCAGATTGGGTAACAGGCAAAGTCACTAAGGTACAGAACTGGACCGATGCCTTATTTAGTTTGACCGTGCGAGCTCCGGTTCTTCCCTTCACGGCAGGCCAATTTACCAAGCTCGGCCTCGAAATCGACGGCGAGCGTGTCCAGCGTGCCTATTCCTACGTGAATGCGCCTGACAACCCCGATTTAGAGTTCTATCTGGTGACGGTTCCTGACGGAAAACTCAGCCCCCGACTGGCGGCGCTAAAACCTGGCGACGAAGTCCAGGTCGTGAGCGAAGCAGCCGGTTTCTTCGTGCTGGATGAAGTCCCCGATTGCGACACGCTGTGGATGCTGGCAACCGGTACGGCTATCGGCCCATATTTATCGATTCTGCAGTTGGGCAAAGGTCTGGACCGTTTTAAAAATCTGGTGCTGGTCCATGCCGCCCGCTATGCCGCCGATTTAAGCTATCTGCCGTTAATGCAGGACCTGGAAAAACGCTACGAAGGTAAATTACGTATCCAGACGGTTGTCAGCCGTGAAACCGCTGCAGGTTCATTAACCGGGCGAGTTCCGGCGTTGATTGAAAGCGGCGCGCTGGAAACTGCGGTGGGGCTACCCATGGATACAGCAACCAGTCATGTGATGCTCTGCGGTAACCCGCAAATGGTACGCGACACGCAGCAACTGCTGAAAGAAACCCGGCAGATGACCAAACATCTGCGCCGTCGACCGGGCCATATGACCGCTGAACATTACTGGTAAGGGCTTGCCGGATGGCGCTAACGCTTATCCGGCCTACGAGTCAGCTCTGTATTTTACGTCCTGCGTGTCCTTACCGTATTTATTTGCGTCCTGGGTGCCGACAAACGCGCCCAGATCGATAAGCATACCCACCAGAATCAACGTCGGTACAAAACGGCCTACCGCCCATTGCCAGACACCAGGCAATACCGCCCAGTTTCCGGCCAGCAGCATCCATGCAAGAATCATCAGGAACGCCCACGCGCCGGAGCGACCCCGGTCATGCAGACGTTTTACTGTGACTGCAGCCGTCGGCCACAGCAGACAGACCAGACAAAATGCCGCCGTCTGGATATCGAGCAATTGTTTACTCGCCAGCGAAAACAAAACCAGCATCCCGACAATCCACAGACCGATCCAAATCCAGAAATCACGGCGTCCAAGACGCCCTTTAAATGAGAATAACCACTGCTGTATGGTCATGTAGATTCCTTTATTATTACCTTCCAGAACAGTTTACCCTTTTGACAAGCCCGGCGGTTACCGTTTTAATCGTGAGCAGTAAGAATAAAAGGTACGATTGATGAAGCAAGGATTGACTCTGTTTTTATTATTGTTTTCAGCCATGTCCGTGAATACAGCGGCGCTGGCGGAAGAACCATCGACGGCAACCACGGCCCCCTATTTACTGGCGGGCGCGCCGACCTTTGACCTGTCGATTAGTCAGTTTCGTGAAAACTTTAATACACAGAATCCTAAGCTTGCTCTGAATGAGTTCCGTGCCATCGACAGCAGCCGCGATCGGGCAAATCTCACCCGTGCCGCCAGTAAAATCAATGAAAACCTGTATGCGTCCTCCGCCCTTGAGCGCGGTACCTTAAAAATAAAAAGTATGCAGATAACCTGGCTGCCGATTCAGGGGCCAGAACAAAAGGCGGCCAAAGCGAAAGCGCTGGAATACATGACCGCCGTCATTCGCACCGTCGCGCCGCTACTGACAAAAGAGCAAAGCCAGAAAAAGCTGCAAAAATTACTCGCTGCCGGCAAAGGTAAGCACTATTACGCCGAAACCGAAGGCGCAATTCGCTATGTTGTTGCAGATAACGGCGAAAAGGGGCTGACCTTCGCTGTTGAACCGATTAAGCTGGCACTATCAGAAAGTCTTGAGAAAGCGAATTGATGACAAAAAGCAAAGCCTTTCCGCAGACGAATCTCTATACTGTTTCACAGACCATGCTGCCCTGATGGGCGGCCATCTTCCTTAATTCGCTGACAAGCGTGGAGAAATGAAATGCGACATCCTTTAGTGATGGGTAACTGGAAACTGAACGGCAGCCGCCACATGGTAAACGAACTGGTTGCTAACCTGCGTAAAGAACTGGCTGGCGTTGCTGGCTGTGCAGTAGCAATCGCTCCGCCGGAAATGTATATCGACCTGGCGAAACACGCCGCTGCCGGTAGCCACATCATTCTGGGCGCGCAGAACGTTGACCTGAACCTGTCTGGCGCATTCACCGGTGAAACAAGCGCTGAAATGCTGAAAGATATCGGCGCGCAGTACATCATTATCGGTCACTCTGAGCGTCGTACTTACCACAAAGAGTCTGACGAGCTGATCGCGAAGAAATTCGCTGTGCTGAAAGAGCAGGGTCTGACGCCGGTTCTGTGCATCGGTGAAACCGAAGCAGAAAACGAAGCAGGTAAAACTGAAGAAGTTTGCGCACGCCAGATTGACGCAGTGCTGAAAACTCAGGGCGCAGCAGCATTCGAAGGCGTGGTTATCGCTTACGAACCTGTATGGGCTATCGGTACCGGTAAATCTGCAACGCCTGCTCAGGCTCAGGCAGTCCACAAATTCATCCGTGACCACATTGCTAAAGCTGATGCGAAAATCGCTGAACAAGTGATCATCCAGTACGGCGGTTCCGTAAACGCAGCAAACGCTGCTGAACTGTTCGCTCAGCCGGACATCGACGGCGCGCTGGTTGGCGGTGCATCGCTGAAAGCAGACGCTTTCGCCGTAATCGTTAAAGCCGCTGAAGCCGCTAAACAGGCCTAAGTTGTTAAAAGGGGAGCATCGCTCCCCTTCTTATATCTGCTTTACCAGTATCCCAGCCAGTGCCACCAGAAGGCCCCCGTAACACCCCAGATGGTCAGGTTGACCACACTCATCACCAGCCCCGTTTTCCACCACTCAGCCAGTGTAACGTAACCCGAACCAAAGATGATTGGAGCAGTCCCTGTACCATAGTGCGTGAGCGACATCATCAACGAGGAGGAGAAGCCCAGCATCAGACCGAGCAGCGCCGGTGGAGCACCGAGGCCTAATCCGGCAGCGAAGAAAGCCGCGAACATGGCCGTGATATGTGCAGTGGTACTGGCGAAAAAGTAGTGTGAATAGACATAAAGCAGGATCAGCAGCAGCGTGGCGATACTCCAGTGCACGCCGAGATGGTCAATTGCACTACCAACACTCGTCGCCAGCCACCCCACCAGGCCCAGTTTGCTCAGGAAATCCGCCATCATAACCAGTGCGGCAAACCAGACTATCGTATCCCATGCTCCACGGCATTTAAGGATATCGTCCCAACTCAATACCCCTGTCACTAACAGAACAGACAAGCCAATCAGCGCCGCGCTGGTGGGGTTAACGGCCCAGGTACTGCCCATCAGCATTGCTGGAACACCTGCCCACAGGCAGAGCAGCAAAGCGAAAACCGCGAGGGTGATTTTTTCAGCCAACGACAACGGACCGAGTGCCCCCAGCTTTTCCCGGGCAAACTCTGGCGCATTCGGCGTGCGTGTAATAGCGGGCGGATAGAGCCACCAGATGACAATAGGCATCACGACCAGTGAGACCACGGCCGGAAGAAGCGCCGCAATCGCCCACATCCCCCAGGTCATATTCAGCACCCCATCCGTCCCTTTGGTCAAAAAACTCACAATAAGCGGGTTTGGCGCGGTAGCGGTAATAAACATCGCCGAACTGATCGGGTTAATGTTGTAGTTCACCAGAGCCAGATAACGACCTGTAGCGCCGTTCTCTTTGTCACCGGGTTGAGAGCCCAAACTTTCCGCAATCGCTCGCATCACCGGGTGAATAATACCGCCGCCGCGCGCGGTATTGCTCGGTGTAACGGGTGCGATTAGCGTTTCTGCCAGCGTTAGCGCCCAGGCGATACCCAACGTTCTTTTGCCAAACAACGCAATAAACCCATAGCCGATACGCGCGCCCAGCCCCGTTTTCAACAGGCTTTGCGACAACATAATCGAGATGCCGATCAGCCAGATAAGCTGGTTGGAGAAACCACTTAACGCATCGCTCAGCGCCGCGGTGGGTTTACCGGGGTGCGTCACGCCGGTCATGGCTACCAGCATAATCGCCACAATCGCAATCGCGCCGATAGGCATGGCTTTACCAATAATTGCCGCGATAGTACCGATAAATAACGCCAGCAGATGCCACGCCTCGGGGGTAACATCTGCTGGACATGGGATAACAAACCAGATGGTCAGCGTAATAACAATCGAGATGATGGCAGGCCAACAGCGGATGGGGGTCAATCTGTCCATGAATCAATCCTTGAGTTTCCAGCACGCAATTATGCGCTCAGGTATTAACCAATATCGGTGCGCATAATACAATTCACCCACTCACAAAACAAAAAATTAACATTCAGATACAACTATAATTTCCCCAACACGCTAAACCACAGATAATCCAGCGGCAGCAGTATCAGATACGTTGCCGCCGCCAACGTGATACACAGCAGCATTCCAGCTCTTGCCGGTACTTTCCCTAACGCCATTGCCACCACAATCGGTGATGCCTGATACGGCAATAGCGGTGTGGAATAGCCCAATACCTGAATCATAATCACCGAGAGTAGCGGGAAGCCGGTCGCATCTGAAAAACTTTGTGCCAGTGTGGTATACAGTGCCGGAACGCCGTTCGCCGTCATGATGAAATTAAGTGCGGTGGTAATGCCGGTCAATGCAAGGAAGCTGGTAAACGGTTTGTCCGCATCCAGCGGCATCACCTGTAACAGCGCCTCGCCTACCGCGCTACCGATACCGGTCTGCGTCACGGTGATGGCCAGTCCCAGGATACCCGCCACGTAAATGCAGGTACGGATATTCACCCCACTGGAAAATTCTTCGCCATTAATAAATCCTACGCGCGGCAACAGCGTAATCACCGCCGCCACCAGCCCGGTCCATGCCGGCCCCACGCCATGCCAGCTTTCGCTGACCCACAGAAACAGCACCACCGCTAACATCCAGGCCAGACGTTTTTCATCACGACTCATTGGCTCTGGTGGCGTCAGATCGCGCGGGGCATGAGGTTGGCCAGGAAACAGCCAGCAGATAAGAGCAATGAGCACCGCACCTTTTAGCCAACCCAACACGGGTGTATGCAGCAGCAAATAGGGAAGATAATTCAAGTGGATACCCCAGGAACCTTCCGCTGCGCCACTCATCACCAGGTTTGGTACGTTAGCAGGTAAGATCGTGGCGGAAAGCTGGAAGGTACCAAAACCCACGGCAAGCGCCAGACCATACCAGGCGCGCGTGCCGTCGTTAATTCCAGCCCGTTTCGCCATCGCCGCCACAATCGGCATCAGCAACGCAATACGTCCCATGTTGGACGGCATGACGAACGCCAGCGCGTAACTCAATAGCACCACGCTCGCGACCATTAATGGCCAGGAGTCCGTCAGCCTTGACGACAATGCCCTCGCTGCCCGGTCCGCCAGCCCCGTTTTACGAATCGCGATGCCCAGCACAAAACCACTGAAGACCAGCCAGAACGCCGATGAGGCAAAGCCACCAAAGATGACATCCGGTGGCGCGATTTTGGCCACCATCGCCACGGCAAAGAAAAGCAGCGCCGTGATAAATTCCGGCAACAGCGACGTTGCCCAAAGCAAAATGGTGACGCCGACCACCAGAGAGGGAATAAACAGAGGGTGTGAAAGCCAGAGCGACATGCCTGTCTCCTGTTGTTTTTTTCAACAAGAATACGGGGACAGGCAAAGAGAGTAAACGCCAGATTAAGGGGGGCTAACGCAGAATATCACATTGATGATCCTGGATTTCCTCAGCGGAGGCGAGATTCAGCGACAACAGGTCACGCTGAGTCGCCAGCAGGACAAAGGATTCGTCGCTTTGGCGCACCATCGCCAGCGCATAGCTTCCCATCCGCTCACGCGCATCCGGCACCTCTTCAGCCAGCATCATAAACGGGCTGCGCTGCGCCAGTTCGTTTTCCGTCACACGACGCGCCAGATATTCATGCCCGCGCAATCCGCCGGGCAATGGCAACCAGCGAGTGCTAATTTTCGCCATATTGTCATCCAGTTGCGTTCTGACGTCGGGTCGCAGGCAGGAGATATGAATGTGAAAGTGATTTTGCGTACGCCCGGTACGTGAGTTAATTGTCAGCGATACCGCCTTATCAGGGATCTCCTGACCGTATTTTTGACTCATAAAACTACGTGCCTGCCAGGCTAGCCAGAAAAAATTCGGTGTTCCAGATTCCAACAGCAACGGGCTCTCCGTGCCATTGATACGGTAGGTTGGCATCAACAGATATTGCAGCGGACCGTTTCGGTCTTTGAACACCACATATCCGGCATCGGGTTTAACTTCAGTACACGGCGCGGGATTGTGCTGCTGCAACTGATGTGGCAGGCATTGCTCAAGGACTATCTGGCGTAACGCGTCCGGGTTACCGCTGAATTTCCAGTACCCTATGCCCGCAGCGGCGGCGACCACAATAACCGCCAGTAAAAGATAACCTGCTTTTTTCATTACGCGTTCCCTGTATCCCATTGAGGCGCAAGAGTAACGCAAAACGATGACAAATAAAAAACCCGGTCGCGCTATGCCACCGGGTTCTGCCGTGACCTCAACCTTTAGCGTTTGCTGATCTGGTCAAAGGTACCGCCGTTAGAAAAATGCGTTTTCTGCGCTTTCGTCCAGCCGCCAAACTCTTCATCAATGGTGAACAGTTTCAGTTTCGGAAATGCGCTTTCGTATTTCTTCGCGACGTCAGCATCACGCGGGCGATAGTAGTTTTTCGCCGCAATCTCCTGACCTTCCGGGGAATAGAGATACTTCAGGTAAGCTTCTGCCACCGCTTTGGTATCTTTCTTTTCCACGACTTTATCGACAACGGAAACGGTCGGCTCAGCGAGGATAGACTCACTTGGGGTGACTATCTCGAATTTATCTTTGCCTAACTCATTCGTTGCCAGCAACGCTTCGTTTTCCCAGGCGATCAGCACATCGCCAATCCCTCGTTCAACAAACGTATTGGTTGAGCCCCGCGCACCGGAATCCAGTACTTCAACGTTTTTAAACAGTGCCTTGACGAAGTCCTGCGCTTTGGCCTGATCGTTGTTGTTGTGATGCAGAGCGTAGCCCCATGCCGCCAGATAGTTCCAGCGTGCGCCGCCTGAGCTTTTCGGGTTTGGAGTAATCACTGACACACCCGGTTTGACCAGATCGTTCCAGTCATGAATTTGCTTTGGGTTGCCTTTGCGTACCAGGAAGACAATGGTGGAGGTGTAAGGCGCAGAATTGTCCGGCAAGCGTGTAATCCAGTTTTTATCGATACGGCCACGTTCAGCAATGGCATCCACATCGTAAGCCAGCGCCAGCGTCACGACATCGGCTTCGATACCGTTGATAACAGAGGTCGCCTGCTTACCAGAGCCGCCGTGCGACTGCCGGATAACAACGTTATCGCCTGTTTCCTGCTTCCAGTGTGCGCTGAATGCTTTGTTGTACTGCTCGTACAGTTCACGTGTTGGATCGTACGATACGTTAAGTAACTGAATATCCTTTGCCAGAACGCTGGTCGATGCCAGCAATAATGTTAACCCTACGCCCCATTTGTTCATCGCCCAGCTCTCTTATGTGGTGTTGTGATGAGCAAAGCGTGCCAGAAAGAGATCCAAACATTAAAGAATAAAAAAAGATTTGCTATAACTTCGAGGAATAAATCTGAGGGATTGCCGGATGGCGGCTAACGCCTTATCGGCCTACAAGTTTCTGCAACCTGTAGGCCTGATTAGCGTAGCGCCATCTGGCGTGCAAAAAATACAATCAGTACAGTTTTTTCGCGCAGTCCAGCCAGTCACCTTTGAACGGACGCTTCATGTTTTCGATAGCGTCGATAATGTCGTGGTGAACCAGTTGCTCGTTCTGAATACCGACGCAGCGACCGCCATGACCTGCCAGCAGCAGTTCAATAGCATATGCGCCCATTCGGGACGCCAGAATACGGTCGTAAGGAACCGGAGAACCACCACGCTGGATGTGACCCAGTACGGTAGAGCGCGTTTCACGGCCCGTTTCTTTTTCAATGTAATGTGCCAGTTCATCAACGTCACACATGTGCTCAGTGATCGCTACGATGGCGTGTTTTTTACCTTTTGCGATACCGGCTTTGATTTCAGCAACCAGATCGTCACGGCTAAATTCAACTTCCGGAACCACGACAAATTCACAGCCACCGGCAATTGCTGCAGCCAGGGTCAGGTCGCCGCAGTAACGGCCCATCACTTCAACGATGGAGATACGCTGGTGAGAAGAAGAAGTATCACGCAGACGGTCAATCGCTTCGACGACGGTACCCAATGCGGTGAAATAACCGATGGTGTAGTCGGTGCCTTTAATATCGTTGTCGATAGTGCCCGGCAAGCCGATGCACGGGAAGCCCATTTCAGTCAGGCGTTTTGCACCCATGTAAGAACCGTCACCACCGATAACAACCAATGCGTCGATGCCACGTTTCTTCAGATTTTCGATAGCCACTGCACGCACATTTTCGTCGCGGAATTCCGGGAAGCGAGCAGAACCGAGGAAAGTACCACCACGGTTGATCATGTCGGACACGCTGTAGCGGTCAAGCTGGACCATACGGTCTTCATACAAACCCAGGTAGCCATCATGGATCCCCATGACTTCCAGTCCTTCCGTTAACGCTGCACGTACAACACCACGGATTGCTGCGTTCATGCCCGGCGCATCACCGCCGCTTGTCAACACACCGATTTTCTTAATCATGACTACCTCTGAACTTTGGAATGCAAAATGAAATCTGCTGCCGGAAGTCGATTCCGCATATCGAAACGATCCAACGAATATGCAGATAGTATAACAATCACTTCCTGCTGAATTGATTCAGGTCAGGCCAAATGGTGGTAATTTATACACAAAATGCTGGCCCGGCTCACTTTTTACAACGAATTATGAAAGCTCAAACATCTTGCCTTCCTTGGGTACGACTGAACAGGGATCCTGGTGAATAATCACATCCGATCCCGGGAAACGCCGTAAAATTGCCTGCTCCACCTGCTCAGCCACTAAATGCGCCTGAACGAGCGGCAGATTATCTTCCATTTCCAAATGAATCTGAATAAAGCGGGTCGGCCCTGACTGCCGCGTGCGAAGATCGTGAGCGCCGCTGACACCTGGCCATGACGTCACTATATCAATAATTTCCTGACGTTCCTCATCGGGTAAGGCGCGATCCAGCAAGGATTGCACTGCCTCATACCCCATGCGTAATGCACTATATAAAATATAGATGCCAATCCCGAGCGCAAACAAGGCATCCGCACGATGCCAACCATACCAGGCCAGTCCAAGCGCAACGAGAATCGCACCGTTCATCATAACATCAGACTGATAATGAAGCATATCTGCCCGTACAGCCTGACTTTGCGTACGTTTCACCACCCAGCGCTGAAACGTGACCAGAATGATAGTACAAATTAACGCAATAACGGTGACAACTACCCCGACACCCGGATCTTTCATCGGCGTCGGTTGGATGAGATGCTGAATCCCGGTCAGGAATAAAAACAACGCCGAACCGGAAATAAACATACTTTGCGCTAGCGCCGCCAGAGATTCAGCTTTCCCGTGCCCAAACGTGTGCTCATCATCTGCTGGCTGCAACGAATAACGCACCACCAACAGATTGGTTAGCGACGCAGCGATATCGACCAGGGAATCCACCAATGCCGCCAGAATACTGACCGATCCGGTGTACCACCACGCAAAAATTTTGATCAAAAGTAACAGAGAAGCCATCACGGTCGCAGCGATTGCCGCCCGACTGACCAGTCGCCCATAGGTTTGATTCATAAACACTCCTGCCAGGATATGCCGCTAGTATAACGGATGAAGTAAAACAGTCAGGCAATAACCGAGTGACAAATTTTGGGCAAAAAAAACCCCCACATCATGTGGGGGAAGACAGGGATGGTGTCTATGGCAAGGAAAACAGGGTTACTACTGGGAACGTGAGTTGCTACTACTCAATAAATTCAACGATGAGCTTTTTTGCCATTGCGTTACATCACGCAGTTGCTCCATTCGTTGTTCATGTTTCTCATTTAAAACCGCTTGCTGCTCGGGCGTTAACAGGCGATACATCTGGTTGCGGACCCTGGCTATTTCAACCTGGCGGGCAACCTGTTCTTGTGCCATTTTTTCTGCCTGAGCGCGCACAGCGCTTTCATCAAATTTCTCTGCGGTGACAAGACGATGCATTGTCTCCATTTCGCTAACATTTACAGGAGGCTGTTCGTGTCTTGCCTGCTGCATTAAATCTCGCATCTGTTGACGTTGATGTTCGGTTAAACTGATACCGTCAAACATGTGGCTCTGTACGCTGCGCTGCGATGAGCCTTCACCCAGGTGCCAGTGATCGCCTGTGACGACTTCAGCTGCATGGCTTAAAGTACTGAGTGCCAGCGTTGAGGCCATGACGGCAGCGGTAACTTTGCCCATCACTTGCTCCCAAAATCTTTTCTGTCGCGATTCAACGAGAGACAGTTTACGATTCGGGCTGCAAACATGCGTCAGGGGGTGTAAAACAACGTAAAGTCATAGATTAGCGACGCCTGATGACGTAATTTCTGCCTCGGAGGTACGTAAACAATGAATAAAATCCTGTTAGTTGATGATGACCGAGAGCTGACTTCCCTGTTAAAGGAGTTGCTCGAAATGGAAGGTTTCGATGTGCTGGTTGCCCATGATGGGGAGCAGGCACTTGAGCTTCTGGATGACAGCATCGATTTACTTTTGCTCGACGTCATGATGCCGAAGAAAAACGGCATCGATACACTGAAAGCGCTTCGCCAGACACACCAGACGCCCGTAATCATGCTGACCGCTCGCGGCAGCGAATTGGATCGCGTACTCGGCCTTGAGCTGGGTGCAGACGACTATTTACCCAAACCCTTTAACGACCGCGAACTGGTTGCGCGTATCCGCGCTATTCTGCGCCGCTCTCACTGGAGCGAACAACAGCAGACCAGCGATAATGGCTCGCCGACGCTGGAAGTGGATGCGTTAAGCCTGAATCCGGGTCGCCAGGAAGCCAGCTTTGATGGGCAAACCCTGGAGTTAACCGGCACCGAATTCACCCTGCTTTATTTACTGGCACAGCATCTCGGCCAGGTCGTTTCTCGTGAACACCTGAGTCAGGAAGTCCTGGGCAAACGCCTGACGCCGTTTGACCGCGCTATCGACATGCACATCTCGAACCTACGTCGTAAGCTGCCAGAGCGAAAAGACGGGCACCCGTGGTTTAAAACCTTGCGTGGTCGCGGCTACCTGATGGTCTCCGCTTCATGATAGGAAGCTTAACCGCACGCATCTTTGCCATTTTCTGGTTAACGCTGGCGCTGGTGTTGATGTTGGTACTGATGCTGCCCAAGCTCGACTCACGTCAGATGACCGAGCTACTGGACAGCGAGCAGCGCCAGGGGTTGATGATCGAGCAACACGTGGAAGCTGAGCTGGCAAACGACCCACCCAACGATCTGATGTGGTGGCGTCGCTTGTTCCGTGCTATCGACAAGTGGGCACCGCCAGGACAGCGGTTATTGCTTGTCACTACAGAAGGACGTGTGATCGGCGCAGAACGCAACGAAATGCAGATCATTCGTAACTTTATTGGTCAGGCTGATAACGCTGATCATCCGCAGAAGAAAAAATATGGTCGCGTTGAGATGGTCGGGCCCTTCTCCGTCAGAGACGGTGAAGATAACTACCAGCTGTATCTCATTCGACCAGCCAGCAGTTCACAGTCTGATTTCATCAACCTGTTGTTTGACCGGCCCCTGTTGCTGCTGATCGTCACCATGCTCGTCAGCTCGCCGCTGCTGCTTTGGCTGGCATGGAGCCTGGCGAAACCAGCGCGTAAGCTGAAAAATGCGGCGGATGAAGTGGCACAGGGTAACCTGCGTCAGCATCCGGAACTGGAAGCCGGCCCGCAGGAATTTCTGGCGGCAGGTGCCAGTTTTAACCAGATGGTGACCGCGCTGGAACGCATGATGACCACACAGCAACGCCTGCTGTCGGACATCTCTCACGAGTTGAGAACGCCACTAACACGTTTGCAACTGGGGACTGCGCTGCTGCGCCGTCGTAGCGGTGAGAGCAAAGAGCTGGAGCGCATTGAAACAGAAGCGCATCGGCTGGACAGCATGATCAACGACCTGCTGGTGATGTCGCGTAATCAGCAGAAGAACGCGCTGGTCAGTGAAACCGTGAAGGCTAATCAGCTATGGGGCGACGTGTTGGATAACGCCGCCTTTGAAGCCGAGCAGATGGGCAAATCGCTTACCGTGAATTTCCCGCCGGGACCGTGGCCGCTGTACGGCAACCCGAACGCACTGGAAAGCGCATTGGAAAACATTGTGCGTAATGCCCTGCGCTATTCACATACGAAGATTGAAGTTGGCTTCGCGGTGGATATTGACGGGATTACCATCACCGTAGACGACGATGGTCCAGGCGTGAGTCCTGAAGACAGGGAGCAGATTTTCCGTCCGTTCTATCGCACCGATGAAGCGCGCGATCGTGAGTCCGGTGGGACAGGTCTGGGTCTGGCGATTGTTGAAACCGCTATTCAGCAGCATCGAGGCTGGGTGAAGGCCGAGGACAGTCCGCTGGGAGGTCTACGTCTGGTGCTTTGGCTACCGCTGTACAAACGTACCTAATCAATTTCGGCCTACATCGTGTAGGCCGATTTTTTATACACCATCACAGGTTTACGCCAGGCGGGAAATTTCTGGCGCGAGGATCCACTCTGCGCTGTCATTCCACACATCCATATGGGTAATTTTTCCTTCACGGACTTCGAAGCGATCGATATAACGGTTGCCCGCAAACGCACGACCATCAGGCCATTCGCCATACAGCGTACCGTTCGAATAAACCACTACGCAGTCTTCGTGCGCTACCGCATCAAACTCGCCCAGCGCTTTTTTTACCCACTTATAGCGTTCGCCATTAAAGCGGGCAATATCCGCTGCACCGGCCATTTCTCGCCGTCCGGTAAAGGTAATCTTCACCTCAGGATGCGTAAACGTCGCTGCACGCTCAGCATCGGGGATCATCGAGGCAACCAGAAACGCTTTAACAATTGCCACCGCATTTTCAGATTCAGTCATTACACTTCCGTCCTTTCCTGAGGGGGATGACTGCCCCATAACCGTCGGGCATTGTCTTCAATTTTGCCACTCAGGCGACGTTTCTGCATTGTCCTGGTCCAGCTTTTCGATAATCCTGCCGCTGACAGCAGGCGGTGATACTGGTCATCGTCAAACGGCATATGCCACGCAATGGCAATGGCCTCCCGCAGACTGACATCGCTCACACGCGACACCAGTTCCAGCGGCGCATCCGCGGACACTTGCCCCGGCGCGATAACACTGTACAACCAGCCTATCTTCCCCGAAGCCTGCATCTGACTGGCCATATCGCTAATGCCAAAATGGAAATTCAGCTTAAAACACGGTGAACGCGGCTGTGTGACCTGAATCAGCGCCTCGCCCCACTGGAAAATATCGCCGATATAGACATTCTCTTCGGTCAGCCCGAGCGTCGAGAGGTTCTCCCCAAAGGCGGGGGCGACAAATAACTCCGCCTGTTCAGGGAATTCTTGTATCCAGTGCTGATAGTGTTCACGCGGATAGTGGCACAGCGCGCGATCCGGCCCGCCATGAATTTTAGTCTCCGCCTGTTCATCGCCCGTGAGCCCCAGATCGGTCAGCATCAACTCGCCATCGACCTGAACTTTAGCAATCGCGCTGGGACGGCTTCCCGTGTAGTCCCGAATCTTGCCTGTAAAAACATCGACCGGATATCGCATCTGTTCCCTCTCCCGATAAATTTCTCCCATTACACCATATTTATTTTACCCCAGTCGCTCAAAATGAGAGCACGGTTCACATGAAACTTAGGGACACATGCTATCAATGTAATCTTGTTTTGAAACATCATTTCAATTAAGGAGTCGACAACGTGACTGGTCAATCGCAATTTGCTGGCGTCTGGTGTCCTTCCATTACGCCAATGGACAATGATGGCAAGATCGATCTCAATGGTCTGAGCCAGCATCTCAAACGCCTTACTGAGGCAAAAATCGACGTTATTTTGTTGATGGGCAGCATTGGGGAATTTGCTTCCTTTACGCTCGAAGAAAGGCTGTTGCTGATCCGTGAAGCCCGTGCCATGAGCTCGCTGAAGATGGTCGCGAACGTCTCATCCACCTGCCAGAATGATGTTTTGCTGATGGCCCAGGAGGCGCATCGCGCCGGATACGATGCCGTCATGATCCTGCCGCCTTACTACTACGGTCAAACGTCGAAGCAGCTACTGAGCTACTTTCGCCAGTTGGGACAAAAGCTCAACGGCAAATGGTTTGCCTATAACTTCCCGGCGCGAACCGGTTGCGATTTAACCCCTGAACTGGTGGCCACGCTGGCAGCTGAATTCCCGAACTTTGCTGGCATTAAAGACACCGTGGACTGCCAGTCCCACACCCGCAGCATGATCCAGACAACCCGTGCCGTGCGGGAAGATTTTGCAGTGCTGTCGGGTTATGACGAATACTACATTCCTAATCTGCTGGCTGGCGGTGCGGGGATCATCTCGGGCCTCAACAACGTTATGCCTGAGCTGTTTGTCAGCGCACGCGAGGCGTTTAAGCAGGGCGATCTGGCGGCGCTGCGTGAGATTCAGGATAAGATTGGCACCTACATGTCCATCTACGCCATCGGCGAGGATTTTGTCACTACCATCAAAACCGTGGTATCGCGTAAGTTTGGCTATTGCACCGGGGTATCACGAAACGCGGGTGGAGAGTTGAACGAGAGTGAGTGCCGAACAATCGATGAGGTGTTTGTCGTCAAAGGGTAAATAATTAAGCCGGATGGTGCAGACCATCCGGCAAAAGAGGCTTACTTCACGGTACCGCGAAGATCAATTTCCGCCGCTCTGGCTTTGGCTCTTTTCGACCAGATGGATGTGATAATCGGTACGAGGATCGAGGTAACTATCACCGAGGTCGCCACCAGGGAGGTGGCCGCTGGTGCCATCGGTTTAAATGCCGGAACCATTTCAGCAATCAGCACAGGCGTAGCAACCGCCGCACCCGCAGAACTGGAAGCGGCAATCCCCGCCGTACCATCGCCACCACCAATCAGTTTATCGGCGATAATCAATGGAATACCAGTGATGATAATCACCGCCACGCCCAGCAGAATACCCAGCACGCCGGTCTGCGCAATGACGCTCAAATCAATAGTGTTACCCAATGCGAAGGCAAAGAACGGGATCAGCGTCTGCACCGCTTTGCTGAAGAATTCCCGCAGTTCAGGATCCAGATTACCCAGCGCAAAACCAATCAGGAACGGCAATACCGCCCCCACAAATACATGCGGTTCAAACGACGCAATCCCGGCGGTTCCCAGAATGACCATGGTCATCAGTGGACCTGACTCCAGCGACATCAGGACAAACGCCCCAGCCTCTTCTTTGGTACCGTATTGCTGCATGATCGAGGCATACAGCCCGCCGTTAGTCATATCCATTGCGGCCACCAGCGCCAGCGTGGACAGCCCGGCGAAGAACCCCACTTCCACGCCATGTTCAGGAAGAATGCGCGATGCAATCGCCGCGACCACCCATGCGACCAGGATCTTGGTTATCACTAACGTGCCGGATTTACGCAGTACGGTTCCGGTAGCGCTCAGCTTAATCGACGCCCCCATGCAAAAGAACCAGACGGCCAGTATTGGCACCGTACCGGTGATCATACCGTTGGTAAATGAGCCGAAGTATTTCCCGGCACCGGGTGAAAAGGTGTGACATAACGCGCCCAGAAAAAGTGGTACTAACATCATACCGCCTGGGATTTTCTCTATCGTACGTTTGATCTGCATTTCCATCACCTGTAGACATAAAAATGGGGCAATTTTTATGGGCGACTGCATCTTGCTTTTGAGATGCGCCCGTCTTGATGAAAAGAAGATAGACATTCAGAGAAACTATAAAAGTGATCCCACTCGCATAATAAAACCTTGTTTCAATTTAAATGGATCAATGTTCCTATGTTGATTTTGATCACAAAAAAGCCCCCACAGGCATCGCTTGCAGGGGCTGTATCACGTCATCAGATCCCGACCTGATCAGCATAACGCTCTCAGGTTTCAGGCATCATTAAACTTATTTTTTTGCGGCAAAACGCGCTGCGGCTTCGTCCCAGTTCACTACGTTCCAGAACTCTTTGATGTAGTCCGGGCGACGGTTCTGGAATTTCAGGTAGTAAGCGTGTTCCCAGACGTCCAGGCCCACAATTGGGAAGCCGGAAGCGCCAGAAATAGCTTCACCCATCAGCGGGGAATCCTGGTTAGCGGTGGAAACAACAGCCAGTTTGTCACCTTTCAGAACCAGCCACGCCCAGCCGGAACCGAAACGAGTGGCTGCTGCTTTTTCAAATTCAGCTTTGAAGTTGTCAACGGAACCGAAGTCACGTTCGATAGCCGCTTTCAGGTCGCCCTGCAGCGTGGTACCGGTTTTCAGGCCTTTCCAGAACAGGCTGTGGTTAGCGTGACCGCCAGCGTTGTTACGCAGAACGGTTTTCTTATCCGCAGGCAGCTGATCCAGTTTGGTAATCAGCTCTTCAGCAGACAGGCTCGCGAATTCAGGCAGGCTTTCCAGCGCAGCATTAGCGTTGTTTACGTAAGCCTGGTGGTGTTTGGTATGGTGGATTTCCATCGTCTGCTTATCGAAGTGCGGTTCAAGGGCATCATAAGCGTACGGCAGGGATGGCAGTGTATAACTCATAATCATCTCCAGTATTGTCGGGCGGCCAGTGTTAACGCCGCGTAAGCAGTTGGGTCATTATAGTTAATTAAATGATATTGAAAATGATTATCAATGCCGTACTTTTTACAGGGTCTTAATTATTCATCACCATTACTGAAGATGTGAGCCAAATCACCCAGTTAACGTGATGATTGCCAACAAGAGGACAAAGGCGGCAATCGTCAAAAGGTTAATCATCTGCGTAATTTTTAAACTCGTTGTGTCGGAGGGGTTATGACCGACGATAAAAAATAACGAGGATTCAGTCATGAGTAACGCGATTACGATGGGTATTCTTTGGCATTTGATAGGCGCAGCCAGCGCAGCCTGTTTCTATGCCCCGTTCAAACAAGTTAAACATTGGTCATGGGAAACAATGTGGTCGGTTGGCGGGATCGTCTCCTGGCTTATCCTGCCATGGACCATCAGCGCCATGTTGCTTCCCAATTTCTGGGCCTACTTCAGCTCTTTTAGCCTCTCCACGCTGGCACCGGTATTCCTGTTTGGCGCGATGTGGGGGATCGGTAATATCAACTATGGCCTGACCATGCGCTATCTCGGCATGTCGATGGGGATTGGTATTGCGATTGGTATTACCCTGATTGTCGGCACGCTGATGACCCCTATCATCAACGGTAACTTTGATGTGCTGATCAACACCAATGGCGGACGCATGACGCTACTGGGCGTATTGGTCGCGCTGATCGGCGTGGGCATTGTGACCCGCGCAGGGCAGTTGAAAGAACGTAAAATGGGCATCAAAGCAGAAGAGTTCAACCTGAAGAAGGGGCTGGTGCTGGCGGTAATGTGCGGCATTTTCTCTGCCGGGATGTCCTTTGCGATGAACGCGGCGAAACCCATGCACGATGCTGCTGCCGCGCTGGGCGTCGATCCGCTGTACGTCGCGCTGCCAAGCTATGTCGTCATCATGGGCGGCGGTGCTTTAGTCAACCTGGGCTTCTGTTTTATTCGTCTGGCAAAAGTGAAAGATCTTTCGATAAAAGCCGACTTCTCGTTAGCCAAACCGCTGATCATCACCAACGTGCTGCTGTCCGCGCTCGGTGGTCTGATGTGGTATCTACAATTCTTCTTCTACGCCTGGGGCCACGCTCGCATTCCGGCGCAGTATGATTATGTCAGCTGGATGCTGCACATGAGCTTCTATGTCCTGTGCGGTGGTATTGTTGGTCTGGTGCTGAAAGAGTGGAAAAACGCGGGCCGCCGCCCGGTCAGCGTACTGAGCCTCGGCTGCGTGGTCATTATTCTCGCGGCAAATATTGTCGGTCTGGGAATGGCCAGTTAATCATTCGGGCTGCTGAGATGACGCCACTGGCTCGGCGTCATCCCGGTTTCTCGCGTGAATACCACCGAAAAGTAATTACTGTCTTCAAAGCCGCAGCGCATAGAAATTTCACCGATCATCAGTCTGCTGTGCTTGAGCAGATACTGAGCATGGCAAACCCGCACCTGGCGGAGATACTGGTTGATGGTCATGCCGGTCTGGCTGCGAAACTGCTGACGCAAAACTCGCTCACTGCACTGTTCCTGCTCGCAGAATTTATCCAGCGCAAAGGCATGTTCATGACTCCCGGCCAACGCGGTAATCAACTTATCCAACAACGTTTCACTTGATGTCGCTGGCAGCGTATCCGTGGCATAGCGATGCCGTTTGAAATGAGTCACCAGTTGCCCAAACAGCAATTCAGCCATTTCAAAAGCCAGCGGGTCACGCTGATTACTCTCGTGTTCAAGCTGACTAATTATCTGCCGGGCCTGGGACATACCAGCGCTGCCGAGCCGCCAGTGGGGCTGTCGCGGCGAGCCGTTAAATCCTGGGATCGCGCTTTCCCAGCCGACATTCAGCGTCAGCCGTTCCGGGCAGTAAATGATATTTTGCAGGACGAGATCGTTAACTGAGGTGTAGGAGTGTTTGTCTTCGGCACGGATATAAAACAGATCGCCACGGGTTATCCGGTACGGGCGATCGTTGAGAACATGCAGGCCATTGCCGCGCCACACCATCACCAGCTCGCAAAACTCATGAGTATGTTCGGCAAACACATCCTGCGGGTAACGATCGGCCACCGCGACGGCCTGGAGGTCATTCGCAAAAAAGTCTGATTTCAGAAGGACCAGATGATTCACCATCACATCACCTCAACCTGAACGCTTGTCGGATGCGCTACGTTTATCCGGTCTACAGGGCATCCACGTAGGCCGGATAAGGCACAGCCGCCATCCGGCATAAAAGGGTATGATTATCAGCAAACGGACGGAAAAAAACGTTGATAGCTTTCGCGTTACTGGAGGCTGCTTCCAGTAATGACATCGCGCCCCTGTCTGATATCGCGCGGCGACCAGTTAAACTCCCGGCGAAACAGCGTCGAAAAATGGTTACTGTCACCAAACCCGCAGCGATAAGCGATGTCCGTCACGCTGTCATCACTGTGACGTAGCAAATGGCGGGCTTTGATAAGCCGTAGGCGGTTGAGATAGCGCTGTGGCGTCAGCCCGGTCTGTTGTTTAAGCTGGCGGTGCAGAGTACGTAAAGAGAGCGAAAACTGCTCGGCTACGGCTTCCCAGCACACTTCGTCGGCAAAGTTGTCCTCCAGCCATGCCAGTAGTTGGTTCAGTCGCGCATCATTATCTGTTGCCGCTTCCATCAGGCTACTTTTACGCAACAGTACCAACAACTGCATGAACAAGATCTCACGATTTGCCGCCGTCGGCGTATCCATTGCCTCACCAAGATTTTCCATTTGTCCCACCAGATGCCGAACCTGCTGCAGCACGCTCTGATTCACCCGCCAGTGCGATGGATATTGCCCATTCAGCTCCTGGGGCAACAACTGATTCAGCCCGGCCAAAAACTGAAACGCATCCGGGGAACGATACAGAATATTGGTCAAACACAGGTTGTCGGTATGTTCATATAAGTGTCTGTCATGATCGCGGACAAAACACACCGTTCCCCCGCTAATGGTATAAGGCTGTCCATTGAACACATGGATTCCCGTACCATGTTCAACCACTACAATTTCATGAAAATCATGATGATGCTCTGGAAAAGCAGGCTGAGGAAGCCGGGGTTCAATCGCCACGGGCGCTTTACCTGTCGGAAAAAAATCCACGCAATGCAATACGGTCATGATGACATCCACCCCGATCAAATGAACATGGCTGAATAGTAATTAAGGGTTATCACCCTCACCTTAAATTTTTGACGCCAAAGAGCGTAAACACGGTCAATTCTTCAAGAAATAGCGGGAAAGATCGGGAATTGCGAAAGGGCTCACATCAGAAGAAACCATCCCTATTAGTAGAAAATGTGAACGCTATCACGTTCACCTTTGCCATGCTGCCAGCCGCCTATTGTCGTTGTCACTAACAAGAAGGTACGCCATTTCACGGGTTCTTAGACTGAGTGCAATGAAACTCAGAAGGACCTCGCTATGACTCTTCGCCATTGTGTCGCTGTTGATCTCGGTGCATCCAGTGGACGCGTAATGTTGGCGCGTTACGACAGTGAACACCGTACCCTGACACTGCGTGAAATCCACCGCTTTGTTAACTGCCTGCAAAAAACAGACGGTTTTGACACCTGGGACATCGACAGCCTGGAAAACGACATTCGCCTCGGTCTGCAGAAAGTCTGCGATCAAGGCATTCGGATCGACAGCATCGGCATTGATACCTGGGGCGTGGATTATGTCCTGATCGATAAAAACGGTCAGCGTGTCGGATTGCCAGTCTCTTATCGCGATAGCCGCACCAACGGCATTATGTCGCGGGCCATGACGCAGCCAGGTAAAAGTGAAATCTATCGCCGTAGCGGCATTCAGTTTCTGCCCTTTAATACCCTGTATCAGCTCCGCGCGCTGATCGAGCAGCAACCAAAACTGATCCCCCAGGTAGCGCATGCCCTGCTGATCCCCGATTACTTCAGCTATCGCCTGACCGGAGAAATGAACTGGGAATATACCAACGCCACCACCACCCAATTAGTCAATATTAACACCGACGACTGGGACGAAACCCTGCTGGCCTGGAGTGGTGCCGACAAAGCGTGGTTTGGCCGCCCCACACATCCGGGGAACATAATTGGTCACTGGATTTGCCCACAGAAAAATCAAATCCCGGTGGTTGCTGTCGCCAGCCACGACACCGCCAGTGCGGTGATCGCTTCACCGCTGGCCGATAAACACAGCGCATACCTCTCTTCAGGCACCTGGTCACTGATGGGTTTTGAAAGCCGAACCCCATATGCCAACGATGCGGCACTGGCGGCGAATATCACCAACGAAGGCGGCGCGGAAGGACGCTACCGCGTGCTGAAAAACATCATGGGGCTGTGGCTACTCCAGCGCGTGTTAAAAGAGCGGCAGATAACCGACCTACCTGCGCTTATCGCCCAAACCCAGGCGCTGCCGGCCTGCCAGTTTCTGATTAACCCCAACGACGAGCGCTTTATCAATCCTGACGACATGAGCGCGGAAATTCAGGCAGCATGCCGGGAATCTGGCCTGCCTGTGCCAATGCAAGATGCCGAACTGGCGCGCTGTATTTTCGACAGTCTGGCGTTGCTGTACGCCGATATCCTGCAGGAACTGGCTGAGCTTCGCGGCGAAGCATTTCACCAACTGCACATCGTCGGTGGTGGGTGCCAGAACGCATTACTCAACCAACTTTGCGCGGATGCCTGCGGTATTCGCGTCATATCCGGGCCTATTGAGGCCTCCACGCTCGGCAATATTGGCGTCCAGTTGATGACGCTGGATGAGCTAAACAACGTCGATGATTTCCGCCAGGTGGTACGCGCTAACTACGACCTGACAACCTTCATCCCCAATCCTGAAAGTGAAATTGCCCGCCACAAAGCGCAGTTTCAACCATTACGACAGACAAAGGAGCTTTGCGCATGACCACTCAACTTGAACAAGCCTGGGAACTGGCAAAACTGCGTTTCGCAGCGGTAGGTATTGATGTCGAGGAAGCATTACGCCAGCTCGATCGTCTGCCGGTCTCCATGCACTGCTGGCAGGGCGACGACGTAGCCGGATTCGAAAACCCGGAAGGTTCGCTCACGGGTGGAATTCAGGCAACCGGTAACTATCCGGGCAAAGCGCGTAACGCCAGCGAACTGCGTGCCGATCTGGAGCAGGCGCTCAGTCTGATACCGGGGCCTAAACGACTGAATCTGCATGCCATTTATCTGGAATCAGAGACACCGGTTGCCCGTGACCAAATCAAACCTGAACACTTCAAAAACTGGGTGGAATGGGCAAAAGTGAACCGCTTAGGGCTGGATTTCAACCCATCTTGCTTCTCACACCCGCTGAGTGCCGACGGTTTCACGCTGGCGCACGCCGACGACCATATCCGCCAGTTCTGGATTGACCACTGTAAAGCCAGCCGCCGCGTTTCTGCGTATTTCGGCGAGCAACTGGGTACGCCGTCGGTGATGAACATCTGGATCCCCGATGGCATGAAAGACATCACTGTTGACCGTTTAGCGCCGCGCCAGCGTCTGCTGGAAGCGCTGGATGACGTGATCAGCGAGAAGTTCGACCCGGCGCACCATATTGATGCCGTCGAGAGCAAGCTATTTGGTATCGGCGCTGAAAGCTACACCGTCGGCTCTAACGAGTTCTATATGGGTTATGCCACCAGCCGCCAGACAGCATTGTGCCTGGATGCAGGTCACTTCCATCCGACTGAAGTCATTTCCGACAAGATCTCCGCAGCCATGCTGTACGTGCCGCGCCTGCTGCTGCATGTCAGCCGTCCTGTTCGTTGGGACAGCGACCACGTGGTGCTGCTGGATGATGAAACTCAGGCGATTGCCAGTGAGATCGTGCGCCACAACCTGTTCGACCGCGTACACATTGGCCTCGACTTCTTCGACGCCTCAATCAATCGCATTGCCGCATGGGTTATCGGTACCCGCAACATGAAAAAAGCCCTGTTACGTGCACTGTTAGAGCCAACCGAACAGTTACGTCAGCTCGAAGCCAGCGGCGACTACACCGCCCGTCTGGCCCTGCTGGAAGAGCAAAAATCGCTGCCGTGGCAGGCCGTCTGGGAGATGTACTGCCAGCGTCACGACACCCCAGCCGGTAGCCAGTGGCTGGAAAGTGTGCGCGCTTATGAAAAAGAGATTCTGAGCAAACGTAGCTAAGCGTGACGCCAGGCTTGTAGGCCGGATAAGACGCCCTGCGTCGCCATCCGGCAGTGAATGAAACACGATTGCCGGATGGCGCTGCGCTTATCCGGCCAGCGTAAGACCCGATAACGTTCGGGCAATAAACAGGAACACCGACATGCATAACATTACCACGTCCTGGTTCGTCCAGGGGATGATCAAAGCGACTTCTGATGCCTGGCTGAAAGGCTGGGATGAGCGCAACGGCGGTAACCTGACGTTACGTCTTGATGAAGCAGATATTGCGCCATTTAGCGCCGATTTCCACGAAAAACCGCGCTATATTGCGCTGAGTCAGCCTATGCCGATGCTGGCGAACACATCGTTTATCGTCACGGGTTCCGGCAAGTTCTTCCGTAATGTTCAGCTCGATCCGGCGGCAAATTTAGGCGTAGTGAAAATTGACAGTGACGGCGCGGGTTATCACATCCTGTGGGGTCTGACCCACGAAGCCGTGCCGACCTCAGAACTGCCGGCCCACTTCCTCTCTCACTGTGAACGCATTAAAGCCACCAATGGCAAAGACCGCGTAATCATGCACTGCCACGCCACCAATCTGATCGCCCTGACCTACGTCCTGGAAAACAACACGGCACTGATTACCCGTAAGCTGTGGGAAGGCAGCACTGAATGTCTGGTCGTGTTCCCGGATGGCGTCGGCATTCTACCGTGGATGGTACCGGGTACCGATGAGATCGGTCAGGCGACCGCGCAGGAAATGCAGCAACACTCGCTGGTACTGTGGCCGTTCCACGGCGTATTCGGCAGTGGGCCAACGCTCGACGAAGCGTTCGGCTTGATCGACACCGCAGAAAAATCCGCTGAGGTGTTAGTCAAAATTTATTCGATGGGCGGTATGAAGCAGACCATCACACGTGAAGAGCTGATCGCACTCGGCAAACGTTTTGGTGTGACCCCGCTGACCAGTGCCATAGAGCTGTACTGATACCTCCCCACTCAACGCCGGATGCGGCTTCGCCTTATCCGGCCTACAGGATTTTATTGTTAAGGAGAATAGTGATGAGCTTTATGTTGGCACTACCAAAAATCAGTCTGCATGGCGCAGGGGCAATCCGCGATATGGTGAGCCTTGTGGCGAACAAACAATGGGGCAAAGCGCTGATCGTCACCGATGGCCAACTGGTGAAGCTGGGTTTGCTGGATAGCCTGTTTGCCGCGCTGGATGAACATCAGATGTCTTACCACCTGTTTGATGAGGTGTTCCCGAACCCGACAGAGGAGCTGGTGCAGCAGGGTTTTGCAGCATATCAGGCCGCAGAATGTGACTACATTATCGCATTCGGCGGTGGCAGCCCGATCGATACCGCTAAGGCAGTGAAGATCCTGACCGCTAACCCGGGTCCCTCCACGGCGTACTCCGGGGTGGGAAAAGTGAAAAATGCGGGCGTACCGCTGGTTGCCATTAACACCACCGCAGGTACGGCGGCGGAAATGACCAGCAATGCAGTCATTATTGATTCCGCGCGTAAGGTCAAAGAGGTCATTATCGACCCGAACATCATTCCGGATATCGCCGTGGATGATGCCAGCGTAATGCTGGAAATCCCGGCCTCCGTCACCGCCGCAACCGGTATGGATGCCCTGACCCACGCCATTGAAGCCTATGTCTCCGTCGGCGCACATCCATTGACCGATGCCAACGCGTTAGAAGCGATTCGCCTGATTAATCTGTGGTTGCCAAAAGCTGTCGACGATGGGCATAACCTTGATGCCCGTGAGCAAATGGCGTTTGGTCAGTATCTCGCGGGCATGGCGTTCAACAGTGCCGGTCTTGGCCTGGTGCATGCGCTGGCGCACCAGCCGGGCGCGACACACAACCTGCCGCACGGCGTTTGCAATGCCATCCTGCTGCCAATAATCGAGAATTTTAATCGCCCCAACGCCGTGGCACGCTTTGCCCGCGTGGCGCAGGCAATGGGTGTCGATACCCGCGACATGACCGATGAGGCAGCAAGTATGGAAGCCATCAACGCGATCCGCGCATTGAGCAAACGCGTAGGTATTCCTGTCGGCTTTAGTTCGCTTGGGGTAACCAAAGAAGATATCGAAGGTTGGCTGGACAAAGCATTGGCCGATCCGTGTGCGCCTTGTAACCCACGCACAGCCAGCCGCGATGAAGTCCGCGAGCTGTATCTGGAGGCGTTATGATCCGCAAAGCCTTTGTGATGCAGGTGAATGCCGATGCGCACGTTGAGTATCAACGTCGGCATAACCCGATCTGGCCCGAGCTGGAAGCAGTGCTGAAAGCCCACGGCGCACATCACTACGCGATTTATCTCGATGAGACGCGCAACCTGCTGTTTGCCACAGTCGAGATCGAGTCCGAAGCGCGCTGGAATGCCGTCGCCGAGACTGAGGTTTGCCAGCGCTGGTGGAAGTATATGCGTGACGTAATGCCCACCAATGCAGACAACAGCCCGGTCAGCTCAGCGCTAAAAGACGTATTTTATCTGCTGTAAGTTATATGCCCGGTGGCGCAAGCTTACCGGGCATACAGTTTTATTTTTTGTAGGTCGGATAAGCGATAGCGCCATCCGACAATTCAATTTTGCTCAGTCTTGTAGGCCGGATAAGGCGCTAACGCGCCGCATCCGGCACAACGCAACATAACAGTTAGTTCTGCTCAGAAACCAGAATCGCCTGGGTATCCGGCTCCAGTGCTTTAAAGATATGGGCTTGATCGGCGGGATAACAGATATAGTCTCCCTCACCCAACGCTTCCGGTGCCTCAGTCAACCCGACCAGCGCCTTCCCCTGCGTCACAATAATATGCTCCACCGATCCCGGTGGATGTGGCTGTGAAATGCGGTCTGCACCGGGTTGCGTCAGCAGCAGGTAGATATCCCGTCGAGCGCCTGGAGGGCAAGCGGCCAATAAAATCGCCTGATAATGGGCCTGTTCCGCCACCACTTTTGTCCCCTCACCGCGGCGAATCACCTGCGTTTTTTGCTCCTGCGGTTCCAGTAATCGGGCAAAGGGGATATCCAGCGCCACACACAGTGACCACAGCGTTTCCAGGCTAGGATTTCCATTACCGGCTTCCAACTGGGAAAGCGTAGATTTTGCAATCCCCGCACGACGTGCAATCTCTGCCAACGACAAACCGGTACGCTGACGTTCGCGCACCAGACTTTTGGCAATCATACTGATGGGTTGGGTCATATTCGACTCTGTGTTTTTTATATCGAACGAATCGTTCGACTTGTAAAGCAATTCTGTTCCGTTCATTATAATGGAAATTCGTTCGATATGGCTAAAACAGTATGAAACATTATTTCTCCAGCCTCAAAGGCGACACGATAAAAGCAATTTTTTTAGTGTGCCTGGCCGTCGGTGTGGTGGGCATGTCCTACGGCTCGCTGGCAATGGCTTACGGCTTCCCAATTTGGGTGCCCTTTGTACTCTCGATTACCGTGCTGGCCGGGGCTTCTGAATTTATGTTCATCGGTATTATCGCCAGCGGCGGAAATCCGTTGGCGGCAGCGGCGGCCGGGTTACTGGTGAATGCCCGACATGTGCCGTTTGGCGTTACGGTACGCGATCTGGTCGGTACTCGCGCCGCCAGCTTTCTCGGCTGCCATATCATGAACGATGAAAGCGTGGTGTTCGGCCTGTCGCAGAAAACACCGGAACAACGTAAAGCTGCCTACTGGTTATGCGGTCTGGGCGTCGCCATTTTCTGGCCAATTGGCACACTGATCGGTGCCGGTGTCGGTAAGCTGCTCCCGGCACCTGAAACCATTGGGTTGGATGCCGTTTTCCCTGCCATTCTGTTGGCCTTAGTGGTTCCGGCCTTTAAAAACCGCACCACGCTCATCCGTGCCTGTAGCGGGGCCGCATTGTCACTCGCGTCCGTACCTTTCGCACCGGTAGGCTTGCCGGTACTGCTCTCACTGTTTGGCTTACTGGCGAGGAAAAAATAATGGGTAATATGACGCTGTTTATCGTCGGGATTGCCGTGCTGTCTTTGGGTACATATTTAATGCGCTTAGGGGGAGCAAAACTGGGAGGGCGTTTAGCCTTTTCTGAACGTTCACAGGCGTTGCTTTCTGATGCTGCAACGGTATTACTGTTCTCCGTCGCGCTGGCAACCACCTTTTATGAAGGCGAACACTTTGCCGGCATGGCGCGCGTACTCGGTGTGGGTTTTGCGGTCTTTCTCGCCTGGCGCAAGACGCCATTGATTGTGGTGATTATCGCTGCAGCAGTGGTAACCGCACTGCTGAGAATGGCGGGTATAAACTAAAAAAGCGCCTCTGGGGCGCTCTTTCTACCGTACTGAGATAACTTATTTCAGCAGTTCAGCGGTCATATGCACACGGTTACCGGTGTAAGCCTGAGTGATTTTATAATCGCTGGCACCCGCACGTTCAGCCTGAGCGGCAATTTTAGCTTCAGCGCTTTCCAGTGTGGAGCCGGTCGCTGTAACAGTCTGGGCAGCGAAAGAACCGAAAGAAGTAGCGAGAGCGATAACTGCGACAAAAGTTTTGATGCTTTTCATGATATAAACCCTTTCACTTAGTTGTTTGAGTAAGGCACTGTGCCTTGATGTGATAAATAGTAGCCTTCATATCACACAACTAAAAGCGGAAGGATTTGCCAGTCTTATTCAAATTATTTGAGAGATAAGATGTCACATAATCGGGAATCACAGTGGCTTGCAGGCAGCCGAAGAAAAACGCAACCGGCGGGAAGTTGGTTACTGCGTCAGGGTGAACCGCAAAGTAAAATTCATCTTTTACATCATGGCGTTGCACGTGCGGTGTATCACGCAGACAGCGGCGTTGAAAGGGTTAAAGAGTTCTACTTTGCCGGGGAGTACTGCTTTCTGTACCTGAACTGGCTAACCAACACGCCTGCTGATTACAGTCTGCAAATGATCGCCGCTGGTGAGACCACTGAAATCCCCTTGGCGTTGCTGGATGCGCAGGAAAATCAGGATATTAAGACCCAGCTACTGGTCCAGCAGTTGATCTACAAAGAGAAAAAAGAACAAATGCTGCTGCTCAATACCCCAGAACAGCGCTACCAGTATGTACAAACACACTTCCCGGACTGGGAGTCGCAACTCACTCAGCGCGATCTCGCCAACTATATCGGCATTACCCCCGTTAGCCTGTCTCGTATTCGCCAGCGTCTTAACAAAGGTTAACGCCTTACGCTGATGCGTCGATTATTGTCCCGTCACTCTTTCATAGATGGCGACCACAATGAACGCATTTCTTCTCTCTCAGATGCTGGCTGGCATCAGCTTCTTACTGGATATTTCCGCTTTTCATTTTCAGCGCCGGGCTATCACTTTATCTCTGCTCACCAGCTCCACTTCCCTGTTGGCTATCCATTTCTATCTTTTGGATCAACACGCTGCGGCTGGGTTAATGATCATTGCCGCATGCCGCTACGCGACGGCCATCGTCACGTTTCACCGCTGGGCGATGTGGGGATTTATGCTGGGATCGCTGCTGTGTAGCGTTTATCTTTGGCAAAATCTGTCGAGTATTTTGCCGCTGATGGGAAGCCTGCTGATGACCTTTGCGTCGTTTCAAAAACACAGCGGAAAACTACGGAGTTACACATTGTGCGGTAGCCTGTGTTGGCTACTGAACAATGTGATTGTCGGCTCGCCAGTTGCCGTAATCATGGAGCTGGCATTTTCAGGCAGCATTCTGGCCGCCTGGTGGCGTCACAGCGCGATCAGACGTTGCGGATGGGTGTAGATCGTCGCCCTGCCAGGTTTGCAAAAACCCACCAACGTCAGGTTACAACGTTCGGCAACTTCCACGGCAAGCGTCGTGGCGGCAGAGACAGCAAACAGGATCTCCACGCCACACATCGCCGACTTTTGCACCATCTCGTAGCTGGCGCGGCTGGAAACTAGCACCGCGCCCTGTTGCCAGCTTTCCCCTTCCACTGCGCGTCGTCCCAGCAGTTTATCCAGCGCAACGTGGCGACCCACGTCTTCATGGCCCCCCGTCAAATGGCCTGATGGCTGTACCCAGGCCGCAGCGTGCGTACAGCCTGTGAGCTGTCCCACGGGCTGATAATCGTGCAAATGCCGTAATGCGGTATCGAGGTTCGCCAGGTTAAATGTCTGGGTAAACGGCAGAGGCTGGACCGGTTTGCCAATGTCATTGAGCTGCTCCACGCCACAAACGCCGCAACCGGTACGTCCGGCCAGCGCGCGACGACGCTCCTTCAGCCCCATAAAACGACGGCTGGACAGTTCAACCTGGACTTCCAATCCATTGCAGGAAGGCACCACATCCATGCCAAAAATATCCTGCGGGGATTCAATAATGCCTTCAGACAGCGAAAAACCCATCGCAAAGTGCTCAAGATCTTTCGGTGATGCCATCATCACCACGTGCGAAATTCCGTTGTAAACCAACGCAACGGGCACTTCTTCAGCGACTTCATCTGGCTGAGGATGTTGCAAATCCTCACGCTTCCAGAGGGTCAACTGACGCGATCCTGCACAATTCATCACATTTTTGACTTCTTCTTGATGGATTTTATTCACTTTCTTTTAACCATATTGGAACACACATACCAACATTGTGGTATTCTTTACAAACCCCTCCTGGACGGAGGGAAATTCACCCAATTCTGGACCTTTGCGGTCCCGTCCGCAAAGAAAAATAACAACCACTTCCCTCGCGTTCGCGTTAAAGAAAAGCGAAGGGAATGTGACAATGTCGAAACAAGGAGCGAACCATGCAGGTCAGCAGAAGGCAGTTCTTTAAGATCTGCGCTGGCGGTATGGCAGGCACCACGGCAGCGGCACTGGGCTTTGCGCCCGGCGTAGCGCTCGCGGAAACACGGCAATATAAATTGCTGCGCACCCGCGAAACCCGTAACACCTGCACTTACTGTTCCGTTGGCTGTGGACTGTTGATGTACAGCCTCGGTGACGGCGCAAAAAATGCCAAAGCATCCATCTTCCATATCGAAGGGGACCCGGATCACCCGGTCAACCGTGGCGCGCTCTGCCCTAAAGGGGCCGGTCTGGTGGATTTCATCCACTCCGAAAGCCGCCTGAAATTCCCGGAATACCGCGCACCAGGCTCTGATAAGTGGCAACAAATTAGCTGGGATGAGGCATTTGACCGCATCGCGAAGCTAATGAAAGAAGACCGCGACGCTAACTACGTTGCGCAGAACGCTGAAGGCGTGACCGTTAACCGCTGGCTTTCCACCGGGATGTTGTGTGCTTCCGCGTCCAGTAACGAAACCGGCTATTTAACACAAAAATTCTCCCGCGCGCTGGGTATGCTCGCGGTCGACAACCAGGCACGCGTCTGACACGGACCAACGGTAGCAAGTCTTGCTCCAACATTTGGTCGCGGTGCGATGACCAACCACTGGGTCGACATTAAAAACGCCAACCTCGTTGTGGTGATGGGCGGTAACGCCGCTGAAGCTCACCCGGTCGGGTTCCGCTGGGCGATGGAGGCCAAAATTCACAACGGCGCGAAGCTGATTGTGATCGATCCTCGCTTTACGCGAACCGCAGCGGTGGCTGATTTCTATGCTCCTATTCGCTCTGGTACTGACATTGCCTTCCTGTCAGGCGTCTTGCTGTACCTGCTAAATAACGAAAAATTCAACCGCGAATACACCGAAGCCTACACCAACGCCAGTCTGATCGTGCGTGAGGATTATGGCTTCGAAGATGGCCTGTTCACGGGCTATGACGCGGATAAACGCAAGTATGACAAAACCAGCTGGAACTACGAGCTGGATGAAAAAGGCTTCGCTAAACGCGATGTTACGCTGCAACACCCGCGCTGCGTGTGGAATCTGCTGAAACAGCACGTTTCCCGCTACACGCCGGACGTGGTGGAAAACATCTGCGGTACGCCGAAGGCTGATTTCCTGAAAGTCTGTGAGTACATCGCAGAAACCAGCGTAAAAGATAAAACCGCGTCGTTCCTGTACGCCCTGGGCTGGACACAACACTCCGTGGGCGCGCAGAACATCCGCACCATGGCGATGATCCAGTTGCTGCTTGGCAACATGGGGATGGCAGGCGGTGGCGTTAACGCCCTGCGCGGTCACTCCAACATTCAGGGTCTGACTGACTTAGGCCTGTTGTCACAAAGCCTGCCAGGCTACATGACGCTGCCAAGCGAGAAACAAACTGACCTGCAAACCTATCTTGCCGCCAACACGCCAAAACCGTTGCTGGAAGGCCAGGTGAACTACTGGGGCAACTACCCGAAATTCTTCGTTTCGATGATGAAAGCCTTCTTTGGCGATAAGGCGACAGCGGAAAACAGCTGGGGCTTTGACTGGCTGCCGAAGTGGGATAAAGGGTACGACGTGCTGCAGTACTTCGAGATGATGAACCAGGGCAAAGTAAATGGTTATATCTGCCAGGGCTTTAACCCGGTCGCGTCATTCCCGAACAAAAACAAGGTTGTGGCTTCACTGTCTAAACTGAAGTTCCTGGTGACCATCGATCCGCTCAATACCGAGACGTCCACCTTCTGGCAGAACCACGGTGAGTCGAACGATGTTGATCCGTCGAAAATCCAGACTGAAGTATTCCGCCTGCCATCCACCTGCTTTGCCGAAGAGAACGGTTCTATCGTGAACTCCGGTCGCTGGTTGCAGTGGCACTGGAAAGGCGCGGATGCCCCAGGGATTGCCGTTACCGATGGTGAAATCCTCGCCGGTATCTTCCTGCGTCTGCGTAAGATGTACGCCGAACAAGGTGGTGCGAACCCGGAACAGGTGCTGAGCATGACCTGGAACTACTCCACCCCGCACGAACCGGCTTCGGAAGAAGTGGCGATGGAGAGTAACGGTAAAGCGCTGGCCGATATTACCGATCCGGCAACTGGCGCGGTTATCGTGAAGAAAGGCCAACAGCTGAGCTCGTTCGCCCAACTGCGTGACGATGGTACCACCTCCAGCGGTTGCTGGATTTTCGCCGGCAGCTGGACGCCGGAAGGCAACCAGATGGCCCGTCGCGATAACGCCGACCCGTCAGGTCTTGGCAATACGCTGGGCTGGGCATGGGCATGGCCGCTCAACCGACGCATTCTGTATAACCGCGCCTCCGCTGACCCACAGGGGAATCCGTGGGATCCAAAACGTCAGATCCTGAAATGGGACGGGGCGAAATGGAGCGGAATGGATATTCCGGACTACAGCGCTGCCGCACCGGGCAGCAACGTTGGGCCATTCATCATGCAACCTGAAGGGATGGGACGTCTGTTTGCTATCGATAAGATGGCGGAAGGTCCGTTCCCGGAACACTACGAGCCGTTTGAAACGCCGCTGGGAACTAACCCGCTGCACCCGAACGTTATCTCTAACCCTGCCGCCCGTATCTTTAAAGGCGACGAAGAAGCACTGGGTAAAGCAGATAAGTTCCCGTACGTCGGAACAACCTATCGTCTGACCGAACACTTCCACTACTGGACCAAACATGCGTTGCTTAACGCCATCGCACAGCCGGAACAGTTTGTGGAAATTGGCGAGAAACTGGCAAATAAGCTGGGCATCTCCCACGGCGATACCGTCAAAGTCTCCTCTAACCGCGGCTACATTAAAGCCAAAGCAGTGGTGACCAAACGTATTCGCACGTTGAAGGCAAACGGTAAGGATATCGACACTATCGGTATTCCTATTCACTGGGGCTACGAAGGCGTAGCTAAAAAAGGCTTTATCGCCAACACGTTAACGCCATTCGTCGGTGATGCGAACACGCAAACACCGGAATTTAAGTCCTTCCTCGTGAACGTGGAAAAGGTGTAACGGAGACGACCTATGGCTTATCAATCGCAAGACATCATTCGTCGTTCCGCCACTAACGGTTTCACTCCCGCGCCTCAGGCGCGGGACCACCAGGAAGAGGTGGCGAAGCTTATCGACGTCACCACCTGTATCGGCTGTAAAGCGTGTCAGGTGGCGTGTTCGGAGTGGAACGACATCCGTGATGAGGTGGGTAACAACGTTGGGGTGTACGACAACCCGGCTGATTTGACCGCCAAATCCTGGACGGTGATGCGCTTCTCGGAAGTGGAACAAGACGACAAACTCGAATGGCTTATCCGTAAGGATGGCTGTATGCACTGTGCCGATCCGGGCTGTCTGAAAGCATGCCCGGCTGAAGGGGCAATCATTCAGTATGCCAACGGTATCGTCGACTTCCAGTCCGAGCAGTGTATCGGCTGCGGCTATTGTATTGCAGGCTGCCCGTTCGACGTACCGCGCCTCAACCCGGAAGACAACCGCGTCTATAAATGTACGCTGTGTGTTGACCGCGTGGTGGTGGGCCAGGAACCGGCCTGTGTAAAAACTTGCCCAACCGGAGCCATTCATTTCGGCACCAAAGAGTCGATGAAAACGCTGGCGGGCGAGCGTGTCGCGGAGCTGAAAACACGTGGTTACGAAAATGCGGGTCTGTACGATCCGGCAGGCGTTGGCGGTACGCACGTGATGTATGTACTGCACCATGCTGACAAGCCGAACCTGTATCACGGCTTGCCAGAGAACCCGGAAATCAGCGCCACCGTCAAATTCTGGAAAGGCATCTGGAAACCCCTCGCAGCGGTCGGCTTTGCAGCGACATTTGCGGCCAGTATCTTCCACTACGTCGGTGTAGGCCCAAACCGTGCGGAAGAGGAAGAAGACAATCTGCATGAAAAAGACGACGAGGTGCGCAAATGAAACGACGTGACACCATCGTGCGCTACACGGCGCCGGAACGCATCAACCACTGGGTAACCGCCTTCTGCTTCATTCTGGCGGCGGTGAGCGGGATGGGTTTTCTCTTCCCGTCGTTTAACTGGCTGATGCACATCATGGGCACTCCGCAACTGGCGCGAATTGTGCACCCGTTTGTCGGCGTGATTATGTTTGCCTCGTTTATCATCATGTTTTTCCGATACTGGCACCACAATCTAATCAATCGGGATGATATCTTTTGGGCGAAGAATATTCGTAAGATTGTCGTCAACGAGGAAGTAGGTGACACGGGACGTTATAACTTCGGCCAGAAATGCGTATTCTGGGCGGCGATTATCTTCCTGGTCCTGTTGCTGGTGAGCGGAGTGGTCATCTGGCGTCCATATTTTGCGCCTGCTTTCTCAATCCCGGTGATCCGATTCGCGTTAATGCTGCATTCATTTGCCGCAGTAGCGTTAATTGTGGTTATCATGGTGCACATTTACGCCGCCCTTTGGGTGAAAGGCACCATTACCGCGATGGTGGAAGGATGGGTTACCAGTTCATGGGCGAAGAAACATCACCCACGCTGGTACCGTGAAGTCCGAAAGACAACGGAAAAGAAAACTGAATGAGTATTCGCATAATCCCGCAAGATGAGCTGGGTTCGAGCGAGAAACGCACGGCGGATATGATTCCGCCGTTGTTATTCCCCAGACTCAAAAATTTGTATAACCGCCGCGCCGAACGTCTGCGCGAGCTGGCCGAGAACAACCCGCTGGGTGATTATCTGCGCTTTGCCGCGCTGATCGCCCACGCGCAGGAAGTGGTGCTGTATGACCATCCGCTGCAGATAGATCTGACCGCTCGCATCAAAGAAGCGAACGATCAGGGTAAACCACCGCTGGATATCCACGTCCTGCCGCGCGATAAACACTGGCAAAAACTGCTGCAGTCGTTAATTGCAGAGCTGAAGCCAGAAATGAGCGGCCCTGCACTGGCGGTGATCGAAAATCTGGAAAAAGCCTCAGAGCAGGAACTTGAGCTGATGGCCAGCGCGCTGTTTGCCTCTGATTTTGCCTCTGTCAGCAGCGACAAAGCACCGTTCATCTGGGCGGCCTTGTCGCTCTACTGGGCGCAGATGGCAAGTCTGATCCCTGGCAAAGCACGTGCGGAGTACGGTGAACAACGCCAGTACTGCCCGGTATGTGGTTCAATGCCTGTTTCCAGCATGGTGCAAATTGGCACTACTCAGGGGCTGCGCTATCTGCACTGCAACCTGTGTGAAACCGAGTGGCACGTCGTGCGCGTGAAATGCAGCAACTGCGAACAGAGCCGTGATTTGAACTACTGGTCACTGGATAACGAGCAAGCGGCAATTAAAGCAGAAAGCTGCGGCGACTGTGGTACTTACCTGAAGATTCTCTATCAGGAAAAAGACCCGAAAGTAGAAGCTGTTGCTGACGATCTTGCTTCACTGATGCTGGACGCGCACATGGAACAAGAGGGCTTTGCCCGCAGCTCCATCAACCCGTTCCTGTTCCCGGGTGAAGGGGAGTAAGTACTCCGCACCACCGGGCGGCGTAAGTCGCCCGGGTTATAACGTATATGGCGTGACCACGCCTGATATGCCTGCAAAATCCTTGGTATTACGCGTAACCAGTGTAAGACGATGAATCTGCGCAGTGGCCAAAATAATGGCATCCGGCAATTTCATCCCATGCTCCTGCCTGATACTCACGCTTCGTTCAGCAATATCCTGTGAAACGCCGATCACGTTAAAAGCGCCTAGCGCAACGCGAGTACGGGCTTCCTGATGGTATTTTTTTGCGCCCACCATCACCTCCATCCATGTAATGAGGCTGATTGCGTTCTGTGGCGACCATGTTTCTATCGCTAGTTTTGCTTCATTTCTCCCGCTAAACAGGTCGATGAGGATATTGGTATCAAAAAGCGCTAATCCTTTGACCATTACCATTCCTCACGAAGTTTACGCTGGTATTCAACACCATCTTCCTCACAGCCTTGCCACAGCCCAAGAGCACGTGAAATAGCTGTTTCAGCCTGATCCTGCCTTTCAAGATATTGTTCAACGGCCTCCCGTAAGAGTTCTGCTCGCGGCAGGTTGCGCTGAACCTTGAGGTCATCAAGGCGTTTAATCACCTCATCTGATAAATCGAGTAAAATTCTGCCCATATCCATTCCAGCCATCATACTCACATATACCTCCAGTATATCATTGACGATTAATTTCCACACAACATACACGTGAGAAAAGCGGGAAAATAGCCTTCACACTAACGATTTTTACTTTTGCGAGCCACTTTCCAGAATCATACATCCCCCTACTTTTCCGATTTTCATCCGTGGTAATCCAGGTTATAAAGCTGTATATCCATACAGATAAGAGAAATAATAAATGGCACTGGAAAGCGGGATTGCACAGCGGGTTGAGGCGTTTATTGCGGCGGGGCGTCCTTCTGCACGCGAGCAGAATATTGATGACCGGAGGGCTGGCTACATCGCCAGTACGGTACTGGCCGGAGAAACAGAATCCCGCGTGCAAGTTGAAGATATTGAACTCGAAACCATGACGTTTCGCGTTGTTTCGCCACGGGGCGCCATGGGAAACCTACCCTGCGTGATTTATTATCACGGCGGCTGCTTTGTCAGCGGTGGATTCGCTACACATGATAACCAGCTAAGGCAACTCGCCTGGTACAGCGGCTGTCGGGTCATTGCGGTACAATATCGCCTCGCACCAGAGCATACTTTCCCAGCAGCACACGACGATGCCGAAAAAGGCGCTAACATCATTTGGAAGTATGCAGAGAAACTGGGTGTCGATCGCACGCGCATCACGCTCGCTGGCGACAGCGCTGGCGGACATCTGGCGTTCGTTTGCGCCTTGCGCCTGAAAGCCGCACAGCAATGGCAACCTGCACAACTCGTGCTGATTTATCCCATGCTCGACGCAACCGCCGGATTTGAGAGCTACACCCGCAATGGGCAGGATTACATCATCACACGTGACACACTGCTGTCTGGTTACGAGATGTATATGCCACAGACTGACCTATACCATCCGGAAGTCAGCCCGCTGTGGCGCGACGATTTCAACGGGTTACCGCCGACCCACATCATTACCGCTGAATTTGACCCACTGTGCGATGAAGGAGAAGCCCTGTATCACAGGCTTCAGAAGCAAGCCGTGGACTGCACCTGCCAGCGCTATCTCGGCGTCATCCACGGATTTTTTCAGTTAGGAGGCGTAAGCCAGACGGCACGAAACGCAATGCGCGACGTGGCCTGGCGAGTTGCAACACACGAGTAAAACGCGAATCGGGTAGCGTGAAGAGTAGGGATTTCCTCCTACTCTTCTTCATTCCCACCTTCGACGTAAGGACCAAACGGCTTCGCAGGCAATACGATATACGTGCCTTCAAACACCACGCCCGCCGTATCGTCACCAAAAAGCTCCACCTGCATCTGCACACGTGCCTTGCGGCCTCTTGCCAAACGGTCAAGATCGCCACTCAATGAGCCCAGATCGGCGATAGCAGTAGGCTTCCCGGTGATCGGCTTGCTGTAGCGGATATGTGCATCGGCGAGGATAATCGTTCCTCCCAGATGACGCTCACGCAACATCAGCCAGATAAGCCCCCAACCGGTAAGCGTTGCCAGCGAGAACAGGCTTCCGGCAAACAGGGTGTGGTGCGGATTCTGGTTCCCTGTCTCGGGCATCGTGGTAATAAATTTCTGCCCGGTATATTGCTGAATACGCACGCCCATTTTCTCGCTTAACGGAATATGTTCGTACCAGGCCTGCTGTAGTTGCCCACACCAGTCACCACGATGAAGAATATCGTCCAGCGTCGCAATGGGCTTAATCATCAGGAAGTGGCGGACCGGTGTGGTTTGCGGCGTGGTGATTTCCCCCTGGCTTACAAACCCCAGCTTGGCGAAAAATTCCACCGCATCCTCACGAGCGCTACAGGTGACGCGCTTCACCCCTTCCTGGCGTGCCACGGATTCAAGGGTCATCGCCATCAGTGTTCCGAGCCCCTTTTCTTGCACCGAGGGGTCAACAGCCATAAAGCGTATGGAGGCTTCGTTATCCGCATTGATATACAGACGCCCTACCGCGACCAAATTACCTTCTTCGTCCACCACCATCTGATGGTGTGCCATTGCGTCCCAGGCATCCCGTTCGGAGCCTTTTGGCTGGTGCAGGGGTTTACGCAGCATTTCCCAGCGAAACTGGTAGTAACGCTCCAATTCTTCTTCTGTTTGCGGTACTCGAAGGTGATACATAGTTGTATTCTCTCTTGTTACCCGCGACCACGCCGGAAGCTGGTTCATACTTGTAACCAGAACGTCACGGGGCCATCATTAACCAGCGAAACCTGCATATCAGCAGCGAACCGCCCGGTTTGCGTGTTCATCTCCTGTTGGCGGCAGCGCTCTACAAAATATGTGTAAAGCGCCTCTGCCCGATCGGGTGCTGCGCCTTTTGAAAAACCAGGGCGCATGCCGCGTTCGGTATCAGCCGCCAATGTAAACTGTGAAACCACCAGCACGCTGCCACCTGACTGCTGCACATTCAGGTTCATTTTGCCTTCGGCATCGCTAAAGATTCGATAGCCGAGTACGCGTTCGCACAGGCGGTTCGCTTTCTGTTCGTCATCATCCCTTTCGACACCTAACAGGACCAAAAGTCCTGGGCCAATTTCACCCGTCACCTCACCCTCCACGGTGACGCTGGCACGGGTTACGCGCTGAATTAATGCAATCATGGTTGCTCTGCTTCTTCTTGTTCTGCGGCTTGTTTAAGTTTGCGGTATTCCCCGAGAGTGACAGTTATTTCCGCGCCTAGCAAGACGATACACCACGTCCAGTAAACCCAGACGAATAAAATAGGGATCACCGCCAGGACACCGTAAATGAGCTGATAAGACGGGAACATCGTGATATAGAGTGCAAATCCTTTCTTTCCGGCTTCGAACAGCACAGCAGCAACAAAGGCACCGATTACCGCATCACGATTGGGAACTCGCGTGGTGGGCACAATGCTGTAAAGCAGCCAGAACGACAGCCAGGAAAGAACCAACGGGAAAATACGCAGTACGTTATCAATCACCGTGTTGAGATCGCTGGCCCAGCGCAACGACAGCAAATAAGAACTGATTGCCAGGCTGGCTCCCGCCAGCAGCGGTCCCAGCGTTAATATCATCCAGTAAACGGCAAAAGAGTACACTTTGGGCCGCGTGCGCTTACTGCGCCAGATGGTATTCAACGCGCTATCGATGGCATACATCAGCAATAAGGCGGTTACAATCAGCCCACATGCCCCAACAGCAGTCATTTTGTTCGAGTTTGCGACAAACTGTTCGATATACCGCTGGATGACATCGCCAGTCGCCGGAATAAAGTTAGCGAAAATGAAATGACGGAGTTGAATGCTAACATCGGAAAACATCGGAAATGCAGCGAAAAGAGCAAAAACAACGGCGATAAGCGGCACTAATGAGAGCAATGAAACGTAGGCAAGATTTCCTGCCAGCGTTGTCATATGGTCCTCATCAATGCGCTGCCATAGTAGCTTCAGCCAGGCCCATACAGGACGCGTATGATGCCTGGCTTTTTGATGCAAAAATTTTAGCATAACAACTTCGCGAAATAGTCAGGGATGGTCGTTTTATCGACGACCTGGATACTGGTGATCCCTAACTGGTTAGCCCCTTCAATATTATCGGCGTTGTCATCAAAAAAGACCGCATCGTGCGCAGAAAAACCTTCTGACTGCAGAACGTGCTGGTAAATCCGTGCTTCCGGTTTACGCATGCCCAGTTCCTGAGAAAGATAAATGTGATCGGCTGCCTGACGGATTTCGGGATACTCATCCGGCCAAAACGTTGTGTGCAGGCGGTTAGTATTCGATAACACAACGACACGATGCCCTTGCTCGCGCAGCTTATGCATGATGTCGATAACTTCGGGGCGTAATGCGACAAAAACGGCCTGCCAACCGTGGGAGAATTGCTCATAACTCAAAGGCAACGCCATGTCATGACACAGCGCCTCGGCGAAGGCCTCATCAGTTATTTCGCCTCGCTCATGCTGGCGAAAAGCTTCCCCCATCGTGAAACTTTGCTTTAGTGAAGCCAACGGTACACGGCTCAAATCGCTCCATGTGCCTAACACGCGATTGAAGTCGATATCGACAATCACATTACCCAAATCAAAGATATAGAGCATGTCCTTCTCCTTTCTCGCCGTGGATGAATAACTGTAGCGGGAAAGGAGAAGTTTGACTATGCGTGCGTGATGACTTCGAACGAATCAGAGCATCAAAGAGCGCGATCACATGGCCAGCGCGTCATCCTGAGAAGGACTCACTTGCACAATTTCAACCTGCTGTGACTGCAGGAGATTGTGCAACGCTGGGCCAGGATACTCATCGGTGAACAGCGCAGTTACCTGCGACACATTACCAATCTCTACTGCAGCAGAGGCCGTGTATTTCGTATGATCCGCTGCCAGCAGAATGTGTCGTGAATGGGACATCATCGTTTTGACTACACTGGCTTCGTTAACATCAAATTCCAGCAGCGCACCATCGCTTTCAATCGCACCCACACTGGTCACCAGATAATCGGCGCGAAAATCAGCGACAAACGCTGTAGCAGAAGGGCCGATAATACCGCTGTTATGCGGGCGCAGCGTCCCTCCGGGAACCATCACCTCAAAACGCGGGTTGTTATACAGAATATGCGCCACGCGCAGGCTGTTAGTGATGATGCGCAAATGGTTATGATTTAACAGCGCCCGCGCAACCTGCTCAACGGTAGTACCAATGGTAATAAACACCGTTGAGCCGTCGGGAATGTAGTCAGCCACCGCTTCCGCGATGGCTTTTTTCTCTTCCGTCCAGGAGACTTCACGCTGTTCGAACGCCGTATTGACCACGCTGGAGGCTCTGCCTGCTCCGCCATGATGACGCGTAATTAATCCCTGTTCGCTTAACTTACGAATATCACGACGCACGGTCTGGGTGGAAACATCCAGCAGACTGGCAAGTTCGTCAATATTCATATAACCGCGCTCGCTAATCAGCATCAGCAGTTGATCGTGTCGCGGGTTACCGGTCAGTTCGGTAAGACTCATGAAATTTCCTCGAAAAACCATTGCCCTGGCATTTTATACAAAAAGTGACAGAAAAGATCGGGTTTGATCACAGTCAGGGATCCCCGCACGTCCACCCGGACGCGTACACTTCAGTGCCGCGACGCCACTGGCGAACCTGACGGCCTCTTCCTGCGCGCTCCCACAGGCCAGACTAAATGCCAGCGCACCATGAAAAACATCACCGGCACCGGTGGTATCGACCACATCGACTGAAAATCCTGGCTGATGCTGCACTGCATTATCTTTTATCCAGTCACACCCCTCACTGCCACGCGTCACATAAACATGACCATTTGTGAGCATTTGTGCTTTTTTCAGTCCAGAATCAGGCTCCGTTGTCCCTGTCAGTCGCGCCAGTCCAGGTTCAGAGAACGCAGCATGATCGCTCAATGCCACCAGTTCACTGATGTCCTGCGGCGTAACGTCGCCATCCAGCACGGTCATCACCCCCGACTGACGCGCTAGCGTGAAGGCCTGTTTTGCCCCTTCGTGCCAGCGCACATCCGCCAACACCACATCCCACTGAGAAAAATCGATCTCCTTCAGCCAATCAGCATCCGGCAGTAAATCCGGGCTGGGGTAGTTAACGATAATTCGCTCTCCCTTCGCGTCGACCATAATCGCCGACTGTGAAGAGTTCGCCCCTGCATAGCGCCGGGTGTAACGGGTGTTTACCCCCAGGGATTCCAGCTCCGCCAGCAGGCTGTTTCCGGTGTCGTCATCGCCCACACGGCCAATAAAGTCCACCTGTGCGCCCAGCTTCGCCGCAGCCACAGCCGCCGTCGCAGCAGGCCCACCGCCCACTTCGGTATACCGCTTCGCCACATATTTACCTCCTTCAGTCGGTAAACCTTCTACGTAATAGATGCGATCCATCACGGTAATACCCACACAAGCAATACGAATCATGTTCATTCCTTAGGCGTTTCAAGATGGGATCATTTTAATTTCACAAAATGTTTAAAAAGTGACGGCTGTCAATTTTTTGACCATAAATTACAAATACGATCAAAAACAGACAGAAACAGACGATTTTAAATGACAGAAAATGACATCCACGTCTCAGGAGAACGTTATGGCAGTTATAGCATTTATCGGATTAGGTCAGATGGGTTCCCCCATGGCGAGCAACTTGCTAAAGCAGGGTCATCAACTCAGCGTCTTTGACGTTAACCCGGATGCTGTTCAGTGCCTGGTGGAAAAAGGGGCACAGCCTGCCAGCAGCCCGGCTCAGGCAGCAAACGGCGCGGAGTTTGTCATCACGATGCTGCCAAACGGCGATCTGGTGCGCTGCGTCTTGTTGGGTGAACAAGGCGTTTGCGAGAGCCTGTCGCCACAAGCGCTGGTCATTGATATGTCCACTATCCATCCGCTGCAGACCGACAAACTGATTAGCGACATGGAGGCCAGAGGTTTCGGCATGATGGATTGCCCTGTCGGGCGCACCTCCGATCATGCGATCGCAGGCACGCTACTGCTGCTGGCTGGCGGAACGGCTGAGCAGGTAGAACGCGCCACACCGGTTCTGATGGCGATGGGTAATGAATTAATCAATGCCGGCGGTCCCGGTATGGGTATCCGCGTCAAACTCATCAACAACTACATGAGCATTGCGCTAAATGCGCTCTCCGCCGAAGCCGCCGTGTTGTGCGAAGCACTCGGCCTCTCCTTCGATGTGGCCCTGAAAGTGATGAGCGGGACGCCTGCCGGAAAAGGTCACTTCACCACCTCCTGGCCGAACAAAGTGCTGAAAGGCGATCTTTCCCCGGCCTTCATGATCGACTTAGCCCACAAGGATCTTGGCATCGCCCTGGATGTGGCGAATCAACTGCACGTGCCGATGCCGCTTGGTGCGGCATCCCGCGAAGTCTATAACCAGGCACGCGCCGCTGGCCGTGGCCGGGAAGACTGGACGGCCATTCTTGAACAGGTTCGCGCATCCGCCGGGCTAAATAAACACACAGATAAGTAAGGACTGAACAATGACGAAGTACACCCTGAAAGACATCACCCGAGCTTCCGGCGGTTTTGCCATGCTGGCAGTCGATCAGCGCGAAGCCATGCGCTTAATGTTTGCCGCTGCGGGTGCGAAATCCCCGGTGAGCGACAGCGTGCTGACTGATTTCAAAGTGAATGCAGCGAAGATCCTTTCTCCCTATGCCTCTGCGATCCTGGTCGATCAGCAGTTCTGCTACCGCCAGGTAGTGGAACAACATGCCATCGCGAAAAGCTGCGGCATGATTGTGGCCGCGGATGAGTTCATTCCGGGTAATGGTATTCCGGTCGATAGCGTGGTGATTGATAAAAAAATCGACCCGCAGGCCGTGAAACAGGACGGCGCGAAGGCGCTGAAGCTGCTGGTACTGTGGCGCAGCGACGAAGATGCCCAACAGCGTCTTGATATGGTGAAAGAATTCAATGAGCTATGCCATTCCAATGGCCTGCTGAGCATTATCGAACCGGTTGTGCGTCCACCGCGCCGTGGCGATAAGTTCGATCGTGAACAGGCCATTATCGAGGCCGCAAAAGAGCTGGGTGACAGCGGCGCCGATCTCTACAAGGTCGAAATGCCGCTGTACGGCAAAGGTACCCAACAAGAACTGCTTAGCTCCTCCCAGCGCCTGAATGAAAACATCAACATGCCGTGGGTCATTCTCTCCTCTGGTGTGGATGAAAAACTGTTCCCGCGCGCGGTCAGCGTAGCAATGACCGCTGGCGCATCCGGCTTCCTGGCCGGACGTGCGGTGTGGTCATCGGTTGTTGGCCTGCCGGATACCGAACTGATGCTGCGTGATGTTTCCGCGCCTAAATTGCAACGTCTTGGCGATATCGTCGATGAAATGATGGCCCGTCGCCGCTAATACGAGGATCAAAGAATGAAATGGTTTAACACACTGAGCCACAACCGATGGCTGGAGCAGGAAACTGACCGCATCTTTAACTTTGGCAAAAATGCTGCTGTCCCTACCGGATTTGGCTGGCTGGGTAACAAGGGGCAAATTAAAGAAGAGATGGGGACTCATCTATGGATTACTGCCCGAATGTTACACGTTTACTCTGTGGCAGCGGCTATGGGCAGGCCAGGGGCATATGATCTGGTTGATCACGGCATCAAGGCTATGAATGGCGCGTTACTAGATAAAAAATATGGTGGTTGGTATGCCTGCGTGAATGACGAAGGCGTGATGGATGCCTCCAAGCAAGGGTATCAACACTTTTTTGCACTGCTGGGCGCAGCCAGCGCAGTAACAACCGGGCATCCTGAAGCCAGGAAATTACTGGATTACACCATAGAAGTTATTGAGAAATACTTCTGGAGTGAAGAAGAGCAGATGTGTCTGGAATCCTGGGACGAAGCTTTCAGCCAGACGGAAGATTACCGCGGCGGTAACGCCAACATGCATGCGGTCGAGGCTTTCCTGATCGTTTATGACGTTACCCATGACAAAAAATGGCTGGATCGCGCTATCAGAATCGCATCCGTCATCATTCATGATGTAGCCAGAAACAACCATTACCGTGTGAATGAGCACTTTGATGCTCAATGGAATCCTATCCGCGACTATAACAAAGAAAATCCAGCACACCGTTTCCGTGCATTTGGCGGCACACCAGGCCATTGGATCGAATGGGGTCGTTTAATGCTGCATATCCACGCAGCGCTGGAAGCCAGATGCGAACAACCCCCAGCATGGCTGCTGGAAGATGCTAAAGGTTTGTTCCACGCTACAGTACGCGATGCCTGGGCTCCAGATGGGGCAGACGGCATTGTGTATACCGTTGATTGGGAAGGGAAACCCGTTGTACGTGAACGTGTACGCTGGCCTATTGTAGAAGCGATGGGGACAGCCTATGCCCTCTATACCGTAACAGGGGATCGTCAATACGAAACCTGGTATCAGACATGGTGGGATTACTGCATTAAATACCTGATGGACTATGAAAATGGTTCATGGTGGCAAGAGTTGGATGCTGACAACAAAGTGACCACCAAAGTCTGGGACGGTAAGCAGGACATTTATCACCTGCTGCACTGCCTGGTAATCCCACGCATTCCGCTCGCTCCAGGGCTGGCTCCAGCCGTAGCAGCAGGTTTGTTAGATATCAATGCGAAATAAATAAGCCTGGTAAAGACGGCATATCAGCAAATGAATGTTGCATATGCCGTTGTTTAATAAGGATATCTAATATTAAGGTGATATGTATGCATAGTGGTGGGAATACGATATTACTCGCTGCAGGTGATTACCGGGCGCAAATAGTTTCAGTTGGTGCCGGTCTTGCCGAATTAACCTGGCAGGGCAAACATCTGGTTATACCTCATAAACCAGAAGAGATGCCTCTTGCTCATCTGGGTAAGGTATTAATCCCTTGGCCAAATCGTATTGCCAATGGCATCTATCAGCATGATGGGCATGAGTATCAGCTACCGATTAATGAACATGGTTCTAATACCGCTATTCACGGTTTACTTGCATGGCGAGACTGGCAAATTGATGAATTAACGGCAGAAAAAGCCTCATTTTCCATATTTCTGCCACCAAGCTATGGCTACCCATTCGCATTGATCTCACGAGTGATTTACTCACTGGACGCAACAACTGGGCTGTCCGTTGAGATAATTAGCCAAAATGTCGGCGATAAATCAGCACCTTACGGAGTCGGTATTCACCCTTATTTAACCTGTGATTTAACGCCTGTTGATGACTATACGCTGCTGCTTCCTGCAAATGAGGTTTTTGCTTTCGATACACAGTCTAACTCAACAACGTTACTTCGCGTCGATGAGCTGAATTTGGACTATTCCGTCCAACAAAAAATCGGTGATAAACGGATTGATCATACTTTCAAAACTTGCGGCGAGCGGTGGGAGGCGAAAATTATTAACGAACAACAGCAGTTGGCTGTTAGTTTGTGTTCCGATCAGCCGTGGCTTCAGGTCTATAGTGGCGAAAAGTTGAATCGTCAGGGATTAGCTATCGAGCCGATGAGTTGTCCACCTAATGCCTTTAACTCTGGGATCGACTTACTATTACTTAAACCAAAACAGCAGCATACATTATTTTTTAATATTCACGGTGAATGCATATAGTTCAAGTATTTATTTGTGCAGGATACCCATTACCCTGACTTAAAAAGTTCACGGTAATATTTTAGAATTTGATAATGAAGGAATTATAATGGATTTCTTTAATTTATTTACACCTGATGGCGTGATGTTGGAATCTAATGTTATATACACCGTTATCGCCTTAATGTTTCTTTATACATTCGTAGGAATATGTGCTGGCTTTGGTGGTGGATTGACAACCATGCCGCTCATCACCCTGATGCTACCGGTAAAAATGGCAACACCACTTTCTGTTATTGTAGGAACAGCAACCGCCATTTATGCCACATGGTTATCTCGTAAAGAAACGGACTGGCGATCGGCTGCCGTTCTTATCGGCTTCTCTTTCCTTGGCATTCCGGTAGGTTTATATGCACTTTCCTATCTGCCTGACCACATTATGAAAATAGGATTGGGCGGTTTTCTTATTCTCTACTCATTCTACAGTATGTTTATTCCTCGCCTACCCATCTATGACAGACGTTGGATTGCGGCGCCGTTAGGGGCAGTTGCTGGTGCGTTAGGAGCGGCCTTTTCCACAAACGGACCACCAGTTGTGATGTATGGAATGCTACGTAACCTGGGTCCAGCCGCTTTTCGCGGTACGCTGAATGCGTTCTTTACGGCTAACAACATTGCCGTTGTCGGCGGTCTGGCAACGAGTGGAATATTAACAATTTCGACATTTAAACTGGTTATTTTCTGTATTCCTACAATGATACTCGGTTCCTTGGTTGGGCAATATGTGCATAAGCGCATTTCGGTAAAAGTATTCCGTGTTTTAGTATTTTTATTATTAATCGCTTCGGGTGCAATGTTAATAAAAGGTGCATTGGGTATTTCAGCTATCACTGCGCTTCTACCACCATTTGTGTTGTTGGCGGTATTACAAATGCTTTTAGGTAAAAAAATTGCTGAGATTCGTAAAGTGGATGCTAGCAAATAATAAGAGTTTGTCTTGTTCAAGCGCTACTTAAGGGTAGCGCATAACTATTTAAGGCTAATGAATAATAGCAAACCATAACCAATCAGTATGCTCGCGTTCCTCAATTTCATGGAGAATATTTTATGAGCTCGCAAAGTAGGCATTTATCCTCTGTCCTGATAGAAAAGAATATTGATGGCTTTACGCTAACCTACCACCAGCGCCTGATTTTACGCCATAGTGCCGAAAACCCCTGCCTGTGGATCGGCACAGGGGTTGCCGATATTGATATGTTCCGCGGTAACTTCAGCATTAAAGACAAGCTCAATGAGAAAATTGCCCTAACCGACGCCACGGTCAGCGAATCCCCGAACGGTTGGCGTGTAGATTTCAGCCGCGGTAATACCATCACTGCCACACTACACATTTCCACCGATGAACAGGGTCGCCTGAAGCTGGATCTGCATAACGACGATCTCAGCCATAACCGCATTTGGTTGCGTCTGGCCGCCAGGGCGGACGACCACATCTACGGCTGCGGTGAACAGTTCTCTTACTTCGACTTACGCGGTAAACCGTTCCCGCTGTGGACCAGCGAACAGGGCGTGGGCCGTAACAAAAACAGCTATGTCACCTGGCAGGCGGATTGCAAAGAGAACGCCGGCGGCGACTACTACTGGACCTTCTTCCCGCAACCAACCTTTGTCAGCACGCAGAAGTACTACTGCCACGTTGATAACAGCTGCTACATGAATTTCGACTTCAGCGCGCCGGAGTATCACGAGCTGGCGCTGTGGGAAGACAAAACCACCCTGCGCGTTGAGTGCGCCGAGACTTACATTTCGCTGCTGGAGAAACTAACCGCATTGTTAGGTCGCCAGCCAGAACTGCCGGACTGGATTTACGATGGTGTGACACTCGGTATCCAGGGCGGTACTGAGGTTTGCCAGAACAAACTGGATACCATGCGTAATGCGGGCGTGAAGGTAAACGGCATCTGGGCGCAGGACTGGTCCGGGATCCGCATGACCTCCTTTGGTAAACGTGTGATGTGGAACTGGAAGTGGAACAGCGACAACTATCCACAACTGGACAGTCGTATTAAACAGTGGAAAGAAGAAGGTGTGCAGTTCCTCTCTTATATCAACCCCTATGTTGCCAGCGATAAAGACCTGTGCGCGGAAGCCGCAGCACGTGGGTATCTGGCGAAAGATGCCTCCGGCGATGACTATCTGGTTGAGTTCGGCGAGTTTTATGGCGGCGTGGTCGACCTGACCAACCCCGAAGCCTACGACTGGTTCAAAGAGGTCATCAAAAAGAACATGATCGCGCTGGGCTGCGGCGGCTGGATGGCGGACTTCGGTGAATATCTGCCGACCGACACATATCTGCATAACGGCGTCAGCGCCGAGATCATGCATAACGCCTGGCCCGCGCTGTGGGCGAAATGTAACTACGAAGCGTTACAGGAAACCGGCAAGCTTGGTGAAATCCTGTTCTTTATGCGCGCGGGTTACACCGGTAGTCAAAAGTATTCCACCATGATGTGGGCTGGCGATCAGAACGTTGACTGGAGCCTCGACGATGGCCTGGCTTCCGTCGTTCCTGCGGCGCTGTCGCTGGCGATGACCGGCCACGGCCTGCACCACAGCGATATTGGCGGTTACACCACGCTGTTTGACATGAAACGCAGCAAAGAGCTGTTGCTGCGCTGGTGTGATTTTAGCGCCTTCACGCCGATGATGCGCACCCACGAAGGTAACCGCCCCGGCGATAACTGGCAGTTTGATGGTGATGCTGAAACCATTGCCCACTTTGCCCGTATGACCACCGTGTTCACCACCCTGAAACCGTACCTCAAACAGGCCGTCGCACAAAACAGCGCCACCGGGCTACCGGTTATGCGCCCATTGTTCCTGCACTACGAAAACGATACGCAAACCTACACCCTGAAATATCAGTACCTGCTGGGACAGGATCTGCTGGTCGCACCGGTTCATGAGCAGGGTAAGCACGACTGGACGCTTTATCTACCAGAGGACAACTGGGTCAACGTCTGGACAGGGGAAACTTCTCAGGGCGGTGACATCACCGTGGATGCGCCAATTGGCAAGCCTCCGGTGTTTTATCGCGCGAAGAGTGAGTGGGCGTCACTGTTTGCCACGTTACGCAACATCTAATACGGCTCGCCCGCGGGGAAACTCACGGGCACATGGAGAATAATAATGAGTCAGACCTCTGCTGATCCGGCAATGCTACGCCTGCCACTTAAAGAAAAAATAGCTTATGGCATAGGCGATCTGGGTTCCAATATTCTGCTGGATATTGGCACACTCTATTTGTTGAAATTTTATACTGATGTCCTCGGTCTTCCGGGAACCTATGGTGGGATTATCTTCTTAATCGCTAAATTCTTTACCGCATTTACCGATATGGGCACTGGTATTGTGCTCGACTCGCGGCGAAAAATAGGACCGAAAGGTAAATTTCGCCCTTTCGTTCTGTATGGATCATTCCCAGTAGCACTGCTGGCTACAGCCAACTTTATAGGGACACCGTTAGAAATTACGGGCAAAACGGTCGTCGCAACGCTGTTGTTTATGCTGTATGGATTGTGCTACAGCCTGATGAACTGCTCTTATGGCGCGATGGTGCCAGCCATAACCAAAAATCCAAATGAACGTGCCTCGCTAGCCGCCTGGCGCCAGGGTGGATCCACCTTAGGCCTTCTCATTGGCACCGTTGCGTTTGTACCGGTAATGAATTTGATTGAAGGCAATCAACAGCTGCAATATGCCGTTACGGCTGCTCTTTTCTCGTTATGCGGGCTGCTATTTATGTGGCTTTGCTATGCGGGTGTCAAAGAGCGTTATGTTGAGGTCAAACAGGCTGATTCCGCACAAAAAGCAGGAATTTTGCAATCCTTCCGCGCAATCGCGGGTAATCGCCCACTGTTTATTTTGTGCGTTGCCAACCTCTGCACCCTTGCGGCATTTAATGTCAAACTGGCGATTCAAGTCTATTACACCCAGTACGTGCTGAACGATCCGATTATTTTGTCCTATATGGGCTTCTTCAGCATGGGTTGTATATTCATCGGCGTCTTTTTGATGCCCGCCGCAGTTCGCCGCTTTGGTAAGAAAAAAGTCTATATCGGCGGACTGATAATTTGGGCCGTGGGCGATCTGCTTAACTACGGCTTCGGCGACACTTCGGTGAGTTTCGTGGCCTTCTCCTGCCTGGCATTCTTCGGTTCAGCATTCGTTAACAGTCTGAACTGGGCGCTGGTCTCAGATACAGTGGAATATGGCGAATGGCGTACTGGTGTTCGTTCCGAAGGGACAGTTTATACCGGGCTCACCTTCTTTCGCAAAATGTCCCAGGCGCTGGCTGGATTTTTCCCTGGATGGATGCTTACACAAATTGGTTACGTCCCAAACGTGGTGCAATCGGCCAGCACCGTTGAAGGATTACGTCAGTTGATCTTCATATATCCTTGTGTGCTAGCGGTGCTCGCCATGATTACAATGGGCTGTTTTTACAACCTCAACGAGAAAATGTACTTCCGTATCGTTGAAGAAATAGAAGCGCGTAAACGTACTGCTTAACAATAATAATTAATGACGCCCTTCGGGGCGTTGAAAGGAGTGGTTATGCCTGACCATGATCCGCTAACGCTAAAATTAAGCCTGAAAGAAAAACTCGCTTACGGCGCGGGTGATATTGGCTCCAATCTAATGCTAAGCATTGGCACATTGTATTTGCTCAAGTTTTACACAGATGAGCTAGGAATGCCTGCATATTATGGGGGGGTTATTTTTCTTATAGCAAAATTCTTTACTGCATTTACAGATATGCTAACCGGATTTCTTCTCGACTCTCAAAAAAACATAGGTTCCAGGGGGAAATTCAGACCTTTTATTCTGTATGCAGCTGTACCATCCGCAATTATTGCGACAGTTCAGTTTATTGCTACAACATTTAGCCTGCCGCTCAAGACTGCTATTGCCACTGGTCTATTTATGCTATTCGGTCTATTTTACAGTCTAATGAACTGTTCATATGGCGCCATGATTCCAGCAATAACAAAAAATCCAAATGAACGAGCACAACTGGCAGCTTTTCGACAAGGTGGGGCAACAATAGGTTTATTAATCTGTACGGTTGCTTTTATTCCTCTTCAATCTTTATTCTCTACAACTACCATTGGTTATGGTTGTGCAGCCTTAATTTTCTCTATCTTTGGTTTTGTTTTTATCATGTTATGTTATAAAGGAACCAAAGAACATTACATTGAGCCCCCCTCTCCGGGGCATAAAACAAGCATAATCAAATCATTTTGTGCAATTTTTCACAACCCACCACTATTAGTTCTATGCATTTCAAATTTGTGTACACTCGCAGCATTTAATATCAAGCTCGCCATTCAGGTTTATTATACCCAATATGTACTAAATGACATTAACCTATTATCCTGGATGGGTTTTTTTAGTATGGGTTGCGTAATTATTGGTGTTTTGTTAGTCCCCTGGACCGTGAAATGCTTTGGCAAGAAACGCGTATATTTAGCAGGTATGGTTTTATGGGCCGCTGGCGATATTTTAAATTATTTTTGGGGTTATAACTCCTTTTATTTTGTGATTTTCTCTTGCTTAGCCTTCTTCGGAACCGCTTTTGTTAACAGCCTGAATTGGGCGCTGGTCCCTGATACGGTCGATTATGGAGAGTGGAAAACGGGGATCCGCGCTGAAGGTTCCGTCTATACGGGTTATACCTTTTCACGCAAAATTTCTGCGGCGCTGGCCGGTTTCCTGCCAGGTATTATGCTGACGCAAATCGGTTATATCCCCAATATCGTCCAGAGTGATGCAACCTTGCTGGGTTTGCGCCAGCTTATTTTTCTCTGGCCCTGTGGGCTGGCAATTATTGCGGCCATCACGATGGGATTTTTTTATAAACTCAGCGAAGCCCGTTTTGCTTTTATCATTGAGGAAATCAGTCAACGGAAGAAAAATAACATTCAACCAGAACGCATTAGCCATAAAAAGAAAGCCTCTGCTGTAAACATATAAAAATAATTGCCGCTTATTCCATCTTAATGGATGGCGGCCTCCCTACGCTTAAAAAATGGATTTATTATGAAAAAATTAAATACAATAATTCTCTTATCCTCTGTGGCATCCACCTCTGTTTTCGCCGGCGCTTATGTAGAGAACCGTGAAGCTTACAATCTGGCCTCCGATCAGATGGAGGTCATGCTGCGCGTCGGCTATAACTCTGATATGGGTGCGGGTATCATGCTCACCAACACCTACACCATGCAACGCAAAGATGAGTTAAAACACGGCTATAACGAAATAGAGGGCTGGTATCCGTTATTTAAACCGACAGATAAATTAACCATCCAGCCCGGTGGACTGATAAACGATAAGAGTACGGGTTCCGGTGGTGCTGCTTATCTGGATGTTAACTATAAATTTACCCCATGGTTTAATCTTACCGTGCGTAACCGATATAACCATAATAACTACAGCTCAACCGATCTAAACGGTGACCAGGACAATAATGATACCTATGAAATAGGTAACTACTGGAATTTTACTATCACCGATAAGTTTTCCTATACCTTTGAGCCGCACTATTTTATTCGAGTGAATGACTTCAATAGCAGCAACGGAAAAGATCATCACTGGGAAATTACGAATACCTTCAAGTATCGTATCAATGAACACTGGTTACCCTACCTGGAACTACGCTGGTTAGATCGCAATGTGGAACCTTATCACCGCGAACAAAATCAAATTCGTGTCGGGGCTAAGTATTTCTTCTAATCCTTCCGAAATAAAAAAAGCCGCTGATAATCAGCGGCTTTTTTGTGCTTACCTGAAAAAGAGCGTTAATTACTCTTCTTTCGCGCCACGCATTGCACGGCGACGATCGTTTTCAGTCAGGTGACGTTTACGAATACGGATAGAAGTTGGTGTTACTTCTACCAGTTCGTCGTCATCGATGAATTCCAGAGCCTGCTCCAGAGTCATCTTAACCGGCGGAACCAGAACCGTTGCTTCGTCAGTACCGGACGCACGCATGTTGGTCAGTTTCTTACCGGTCAGGCAGTTTACAGTCAGGTCGTTAGAACGACTGTGAATACCGATGATCTGGCCTTCGTAAACTTCAGCACCGTGACCCAGGAACAGCTTACCGCGGTCCTGCAGGCTGAACAGTGCGAACGCAACTGCTTTACCCTGGCCGTTGGAAATCAGTACGCCGTTCTGACGCTGACCCACATCACCCGCACGAACGTCGTCGTAGTGGCTGAAAGTGGAGTACAGCAGACCGGTACCGGAAGTCATGGTCATGAATTCTGAACGGAAGCCGATCAGACCACGGCTTGGGATCACGTAGTCAAGACGTACGCGGCCTTTGCCATCTGGATTCATGTTTTTCAGGTCGCCTTTACGCTCACCCAGAGCCTGCATCACAGACCCCTGATGCTGTTCTTCGACGTCCAGCGTTACGTTCTCGAACGGCTCTTGTTTACGGCCATCGATTTCGCGGAAGATTACTTTCGGACGGGAAACCGCCATCTCGAAACCTTCACGACGCATGTTTTCGATCAGAACTGACAGGTGCAGCTCACCACGACCGGATACACGGAACGCATCCGCATCTTCGGTTTCTTCAACGCGCAGCGCAACGTTATGCACCAGCTCTTTGTTCAGGCGGTCAAGGATCTGACGAGAGGTAACATATTTACCTTCTTTACCACAGAACGGAGAGGTGTTTACGCAGAAGAACATGGTTACGGTCGGTTCATCAACGGACAGAGCCGGCAGCGCTTCGACGTTCTGCGGGTCGCAGATGGTGTCGGAGATGTTCAGTTCGCCCAGACCAGTGATCGCGATGATATCGCCTGCTTCGGCAATATCACTCTCGATACGTTCCAGACCCAGATGGGTCAGAACTTTACCGACTTTACCGTTACGGGTTTTGCCTTCGCTATCAATGATAGTGATCTGCTGGTTCGGTTTAACTTTACCGCGTTTGATGCGGCCGATACCGATTACGCCAACGTAGTTGTTGTAGTCCAGCTGGGAGATTTGCATCTGCAGCGGGCCATCAAGGTCTACGTTCGGAGCCGGTACGCGATCAACGATGGTCTGATACAGCGGAGTCATGTCTTCAGCCATGTCTTCGTGATCCAGACCAGCGATACCGTTCAGCGCGGAAGCGTAAACGATCGGGAAGTCCAGCTGCTCGTCGGTAGCGTCGAGGTTAACGAACAGGTCAAATACCTGGTCAACAACCCAGTCAGGACGCGCGCCAGGACGGTCAACTTTGTTGATAACAACAATTGGCTTCAGGCCATGGGCAAAGGCTTTTTTGGTCACGAAGCGCGTCTGCGGCATCGGACCGTCCATTGCATCCACCACCAGCAGCACGGAGTCGACCATGGACATTACACGTTCAACTTCACCACCGAAGTCGGCGTGCCCTGGGGTATCAACGATGTTGATACGGTAGTCATTCCATTTAATAGCGGTGTTTTTAGCGAGGATGGTAATCCCACGCTCTTTCTCCAAATCGTTGGAGTCCATCACGCGCTCTTGGGTTTCAGCACGTGCATCGAACGTACCGGATTGTTGGAGCAGCTTGTCTACCAGGGTCGTTTTACCATGGTCTACGTGCGCGATGATGGCGATGTTACGCAAATTTTCGATCACAACTTTGCCTCAGGCATTTTAGAAATAGCGCGTTATTGTACACGGATTAATCGCAGTACAAAACAGGATCACAAACATCCTCCGCAAACAAGTATTGCAGAGTTTCTTTGTGATCACATTCACGGAGCGTTAAAAGGGGTAATCTGAGGTGCTTTGCACCAATATGGTGCTTAATGTTCACATTGAAGCACTATAATGGTGCAACACAACCTTCATGGTGCAGCCCCTTTGCACGATGGTGCGCATGATAACGCCTTTTAGGGGCAATTTAAAAGTTGGCACAGATTTCGCTTTATATTTTTTACGGCGACACGGCCAATTTTTGCAGAATTGAAGACTTCGTTACCACGACGACCATGACCAATCCGGGAGAGTAAGTATGTCCGCTGAACACGTTTTGACGATGCTGAATGAACACGAAGTGAAGTTTGTTGATTTGCGCTTCACCGATACCAAAGGTAAAGAACAGCACGTCACTATTCCTGCTCACCAGGTAAATGCCGAATTCTTTGAAGAAGGCAAAATGTTTGACGGCTCCTCAATCGGTGGCTGGAAAGGCATTAACGAATCAGACATGGTTCTGATGCCAGATGCTTCTACTGCACTCATCGACCCGTTCTTTGAAGAGTCTACCCTGATCATCCGTTGCGATATCCTGGAACCAGGTACGCTGCAGGGTTACGACCGCGACCCGCGCTCCATTGCGAAACGCGCTGAAGAATACCTGCGCGCTACCGGCATCGCAGACACCGTTCTGTTCGGGCCAGAGCCAGAGTTCTTCCTGTTTGACGACATCCGTTTCGGCGCGTCTATTTCCGGTTCCCACGTCGCTATCGATGATATCGAAGGCGCATGGAACTCCTCCACCAAATACGAAGGTGGCAACAAAGGTCACCGTCCTGGCGTCAAAGGCGGTTACTTCCCGGTTCCTCCGGTAGATTCTTCTCAGGACATCCGTTCTACCATGTGTCTGATCATGGAAGAGATGGGTCTGGTTGTTGAAGCGCACCACCACGAAGTCGCGACCGCTGGTCAGAACGAAATCGCAACCCGCTTTAACACCATGACTAAAAAAGCGGACGAAATTCAGATCTACAAATATGTCGTTCACAACGTTGCGCACCGTTTCGGTAAAACTGCGACCTTTATGCCAAAACCTATGTTTGGCGATAACGGTTCCGGCATGCACTGCCACATGTCCCTGTCCAAGAACGGCGTAAACCTGTTCTCTGGTGACAAATATGCAGGTCTGTCTGAGCAGGCGCTGTACTACATCGGCGGCGTTATCAAGCACGCTAAAGCGATCAACGCCCTGGCGAACCCGACCACCAACTCTTACAAGCGTCTGGTCCCGGGTTACGAAGCACCGGTCATGCTGGCTTACTCTGCCCGTAACCGTTCTGCGTCCATTCGTATTCCGGTAGTTGCTTCTCCGAAAGCGCGTCGTATCGAAGTGCGCTTCCCGGACCCGGCAGCTAACCCGTACCTGTGCTTCGCTGCACTGCTGATGGCTGGCCTGGACGGTATTAAGAACAAGATCCACCCAGGCGAAGCCATGGACAAAAACCTGTACGACCTGCCGCCGGAAGAAGCGAAAGAGATCCCACAGGTTGCAGGCTCTCTGGAAGAAGCACTGAAAGAACTGGATCTGGACCGCGAGTTCCTGACCGCAGGCGGCGTGTTCACCAATGAAGCGATCGATGCGTACATTGCGCTGCGTCGCGAAGAAGATGACCGTGTGCGCATGACTCCGCACCCGGTAGAGTTTGAGCTGTACTATAGCGTTTAATCTTATATTAAAAATCCGACGAATTTCACGTTGCGGCAAGGCGGCAACTGAGCAAGTCCCCTGGAGCATAGGTAGCTATGTGACTGGGGTGAGCGAAGGTAGCCAACGCAGCAGCGGCGCGAAAGACGTCAGGAGTTTTTGAGTTGCCGTGGAACTTTTAGCCTGCTCAGGCAGGCTTGAGATCGATGGCGAATGATAGGACGCCTGATGGCGCAAACTTATCAGGTCTGGAGGGTAGCATTACCTTGTAGGCCGGATAAGGCAAAGCCGCCATCCGGCATCTATGTTTGCCAGTCATCTGTAGCCCATCCCAGGATGGGCTTTTTTCTCCACTAACAACCTGCTTTTTCGCGCTTTTTTGATGTAAAAAGCTATAATGCACTAAATTGGTGCAACACTTTTCAGGAGACTGCTGAATGGCAACCGGCACGCTGCCCGATGCTGGGCAGATCCTCAATTCGTTAATCAACAGCATTTTACTCGTCGACGATGAGCTGGCGGTGCATTACGCCAACCCGGCGGCGCAACAGCTGCTCGCGCAAAGTTCCCGCAAACTGTTTGGCACACCGCTTCCCGATCTGTTGAGTTATTTCTCCTTAAACATCGGGCTGATGCGAGAGAGCCTGCAAGCGGGTCAGGGCTTCACGGATAACGAAGTGACGCTGGTGATAGACAGCCACTCACATATCCTCTCTGTGACCGCGCAGAGGCTGCCTGATGGCCTTATCCTGCTGGAGATGGCGCCAATGGATAACCAGCGTCGTCTGAGCCAGGAACAACTCCAGCATGCCCAGCAAATCGCCGCGCGCGATCTGGTGCGTGGTCTGGCACACGAAATTAAAAATCCGTTGGGCGGCCTGCGCGGAGCAGCTCAGCTTCTTAGCAAGGCGCTTCCGGACCCGGCGCTGACGGAATATACCAAAGTCATTATTGAGCAGGCTGACCGCCTGCGTAATCTGGTTGATCGTCTGTTGGGGCCGCAACAGCCAGGTATGCATATCACGGAAAGCATTCATAAAGTGGCAGAGCGCGTGGTGGCGCTGGTGTCGATGGAGCTTCCCGAAAACGTCACGCTGATTCGTGATTACGACCCTAGCCTGCCAGAACTGCTGCACGATCCGGATCAGATAGAACAAGTTCTGCTGAATATCGTGCGTAATGCGCTACAGGCGCTGGGGCCGGAAGGCGGAGAAATTATTCTGCGCACCCGCACCGCGTTTCAGCTCACGCTGCACGGTATGCGTTACCGTCTGGCGGCACGTATTGATGTTGAGGACAACGGTCCGGGCATTCCCTCGCATTTGCAGGATACGCTGTTCTACCCAATGGTCAGCGGCCGCGAAGGCGGTACCGGACTTGGATTATCCATCGCCCGTAATTTGATCGATCAACATTCCGGCAAAATTGAATTTACCAGTTGGCCGGGTCATACCGAATTCTCGGTTTACCTGCCTATCAGGAAATAAAGGTGACGTTTATGCAACGAGGAATAGTCTGGGTCGTTGATGACGATAGTTCCATCCGTTGGGTGCTTGAACGTGCGCTCGCAGGGGCAGGACTAAGCTGCACCACATTTGAAAGTGGTAAAGAGGTGCTGGATGCGCTGGCCAGCAAAACGCCGGACGTACTGCTGTCGGATATCCGCATGCCGGGTATGGACGGTCTGACGCTGTTAAAACAGATTAAGCAGCGTCACCCGATGCTTCCGGTCATCATAATGACCGCCCATTCCGATCTGGATGCCGCCGTCAGCGCTTACCAGCAAGGGGCGTTCGACTATCTGCCCAAACCTTTTGATATTGACGAGGCGGTAGCGCTGGTCGAGCGCGCCATCAGCCATTATCAGGAACAGCAGCAGCCGCGTAATATTCAGATCAACGGCCCGACCACCGATATCATCGGCGAAGCGCCCGCGATGCAGGATGTATTCCGCATCATTGGCCGCCTCTCCCGCTCGTCAATCAGCGTGCTGATAAACGGAGAGTCCGGGACGGGTAAAGAGCTGGTCGCCCACGCCCTGCACCGCCACAGCCCGCGCGTCAAAGCACCGTTTATCGCGCTTAACATGGCAGCCATTCCGAAAGATTTGATTGAGTCTGAGCTATTTGGCCACGAAAAAGGGGCGTTTACCGGGGCGAATACCATTCGTCAGGGGCGTTTCGAACAGGCTGATGGCGGCACCCTCTTCCTTGATGAAATTGGCGATATGCCGCTGGACGTGCAGACACGCTTGTTGCGCGTATTAGCCGATGGACAGTTTTACCGCGTTGGCGGATACGCGCCCGTAAAGGTAGATGTTCGGATTATCGCGGCCACCCACCAGAACCTGGAACTGCGCGTGCAGGAAGGCAAATTCCGTGAGGATTTGTTCCACCGTCTGAACGTAATTCGCGTCCATTTGCCCCCGCTGCGTGAGCGTCGGGAAGATATCCCCCGTCTGGCACGTCATTTCCTGCAGGAAGCCGCCCGCGAGTTGGGTGTGGAAGCCAAGCAACTCCACCCTGAAACCGAAGCGGCACTTACACGTCTGGCCTGGCCAGGTAACGTTCGTCAGCTTGAAAACACCTGTCGCTGGCTGACCGTAATGGCTGCCGGGCAGGAAGTGCTGATTCAGGACTTACCGGCCGAACTGTTTGAAGCCAGCGTGCCCGATGCGCCTTCGCATATGCAGCCAGACAGCTGGGCAACCCTGTTGGCACAGTGGGCAGACCGGGCATTGCGTTCCGGTCATCAAAACTTGCTGTCAGAGGCTCAACCGGAGATGGAGCGGACGCTGTTGACCACTGCGCTGCGTCATACCCAGGGACACAAACAGGAAGCGGCACGTTTGCTCGGCTGGGGGCGTAATACCTTGACGCGCAAGTTAAAAGAACTCGGAATGGAGTGACGAAAAGTCACTGTGTAAAGATTGATCATTGAGCGCAAATTGCTGCTATTTTGCGCTTTACTGTTCCGATGAGTTAAGTATGATCGTGCCCGGCAAACGGGGGGAAGTCATCATGTTGGAATCAATCATTAATCTGCTATCGAGCGGTGCGGTCGAAAGCCATACGCCACAAACTGCGGTTGCCGCAGTGCTGTGCGCGGCGCTGGTTGGGCTGTTTAGCTGAAGGCGCGCCGGATGGCGCTAACGCTTATCCGGCCTACAGGTTATCGCAACGTGTAGGCCCGGTAAGCAAAGCGCCACCGGACAACGTCATTAAATCACCCGAGAGAACTGCTGCATCCGCGCTTTCTGGCGTAGATAAGCATCAAAGCACATGCAAATATTACGGATCAACAGGCGACCCTTCGGCGTAACCTGAATTCCCTTCTCATCCACATCCACCAGCCCATCTTTCGCCAGTGGTGCCAACAGCTTCAGATCTTCAGCAAAATAATCCGCAAAGTTCAAATCCCATTGCTGTTCCACAGCAGCATAGTCGAGGCGGAAGTTACAGATCAGCAGCTTAATAACATCCCGACGAATGCAGTCATCGCGGGTCAGCGCAATACCGCGCCACAGTGCATTCCCTTGTTCATCAACCTGCTGATAATAGTGTTTCAGCTCTTTTTGGTTCTGTGCGTAGTTGTCGCCAATCATACTGATGGCGGATACGCCCATACCCAGCAAGTCGGTATCGCCCTGGGTGGTATAGCCCTGGAAATTCCGATGCAGAACACCTTCGCGCTGGGCAATTGCCAGTTCGTCGTCCGGGCGAGCGAAGTGATCCATTCCAATGAACTGATAGCCGGTTTCGGTTAGTGAAGAGATGGTTTCCTGCAGGATATCCAACTTTTGCTGTGCGCTGGGCAGGTCAGCATCTTTGATCTTGCGCTGGGCTGCGAAAAGCGTTGGCAGGTGCGCATAGTTAAAGACGCTCAGACGATCTGGATTCAACTCCGCCACCCGCTTCAGGGTGAAAGCAAAGCTTTCCGGCGTCTGTTTTGGCAGGCCGTAAATAAGGTCGATATTCGTCGAGGTGAAACCGATCTCACGCGCATGGTTAAGTAGCGCAAAGATAAATTCCTCGTCCTGCTCACGGTTCACCAGGCGCTGAACTTCTTTGTTGAAGTCCTGCACCCCCATGCTCAGGCGATTAAACCCTTCAGCACGTAAATGATCGAGAACATCCAGCTCGATTTCACGCGGATCCACTTCGATCGAAATTTCGGCATCCGCGTTAAACTGAAAGTTAGCCCGCAGTAGCGTCATTAAGCGGCTGATTTGCGCTTTATTTAAGTAAGTTGGTGTACCGCCACCCCAGTGTAGCTGGCTGACATGCCGTCCAGAAAACAACGGTGCGCGGTGAATAATTTCTTGCTCCAGGGCATCGAGGTATTGATCGGCTTTATGCTGCTGGCGGGTCACAATCTTATTGCAGCCACAGAAGTAACACAGTTTATGGCAGAACGGGATGTGAACGTATAACGAAAGTGGGCGCTCAGGGTAACGCGCCACGGCGTGTAAAAACGCTTCTGCACCGTAGTCTTCAGAGAACTCCAGCGCGGTCGGGTACGAGGTATATCGTGGCCCGGAATAGTTATATTTCTGGATCAGGGCCAGGTCCCAGTCTATTAGCTGTTCAGACATGCTCACTCCTTCCGATGGCGTCTCTGGCGGGTACGGCGTACCGGCTTAACCCCAGTGCGGGTGATAAGCCGGTTGCGCAGCCACTTCTGTCGCCGCGACAACCGCTGTAGTTTAACGAATAACCACACCAGATAACATATAACCGGAAGGGTTATAAGCAGGACGGGAAGACCCACGGTGTAAAACCGTTAGTTGCCGCCTTTCAGCAGGCGCATCATATCTTCCTGCTTTTCTTCCTCATCCTCTTCTTCGTCATCCTCGTAAGAGAGACCCAGCTTTTGCATCAGCTCGTCGATGCGATCCAGTTTGGCATCTACCCAGGCCTGATCTTCTGCGCTCAGGGTTTCTCCGGTTTCAAGACGTTCCAGCAGCGCATCCAGGCGCTCATCCGTTTCCAGTAAATCCAACTCAGCCTGTGGTGAAAGCATAGGTTTCTCACTTTTCGGTTTGTGCTGTTTGGTGACTTTTTCGGTCACACCCAATGGAATGGGGGTTTTACTGCCAATACGAGGATCTTTTTGTTTGTTTTGGTTTCCGCCACCTGATGCGCCATCACTACCGGACGCACGGCTACCCGCCGCATGACCACGGTGTTTTTTCTGGCGCTTACGGTCGCGAGCTTCCTGGTTAATTTCTTCGCGTGTTTTACGACGCGCTTTTGCAGGACCTTTACCGCGTGGTGTAGAAGTTGGTTTCATCATGATTCGTCTTTGGCTGTTTTTATTCAGTATATATTTGCGCCGGAATCTAGCAGAAATAAAGAAAAAAGGCGACAGAGTAATCTGTCGCCTTTTTTCCTGACTCTCAACCCTCAGCGGGCTCTACAATCCCTGTCGGCTATCAACACACCCTGTTTTTCCCTTAGCCTGCAACATTCCGTGTTGTTTCCATTTCCTTTTACTAACGTCTCCGGACGTTTGTCTTCCTGACAATCCCGTGTCTTCGCCTCCTGGCGCTCCTGACCCTCATCCTGAGTCGTTTATCCTGTCAGCTTCCTCGCTATGGACACTACTTTACCTTTTTAAGGTAAACGCACAAGTAAGCCAGGTAACAGTTTCCATTAATCAGAATTCCAATAAAGATATAATCATATGATTTATATATATT
>NZ_JANEWL010000129.1:0-11145 GCF_028069815.1 Citrobacter sp. Awk 2 | reverse complement strand
CCTAAATATTACCCTTATATAAGAGAGAAGAAAATGGGAGGAGTATAGAATAGCTTATCGCTATTTGGTAATAGAGACTTTCTATCATTGCGAGTTGGTGAGGTTAGTTCGGTGAAATTTTCCCCTAAACTAGATGATGGGGAAAATAACAAGATTCGTTGGTGTAGAAAAGAAAATAAAAGGTGAGTATCCAAAAATTATTTATCCAGATGGAAGTGTTGCTCCTGAAAGAACGCCTTTCCCTGATTTTGATAAGATCGATAAAATTAAAGTTAAATGATTTTTGTTTATTTTTTTCGAGGGTTAAACATGACAAAAGACTTGGTTTTACTTGGTGACAAAACTTCTCACGGCGGAAAAGTGATCTCCGCCTCTTCCAATATTACTGTCGACGGGAAAAAAGTCGCGTTAGTGGGTGATTTGGTGAGTTGTCCGGTTGATGGGCATGGAACTAATCCTATCGTAGAAGGATCACCACACCGGACATTTAACGGTCGGGCTGTTGTCGTCGATGGCTGCAAATGCCAGTGCGGTTGTACTGTAATTTCAAGTGCTCAGAATAGCACAGTAGGATAATCAATGGGCTGGGAAAGGACGAAAGCAACAACAATGGAGTTGCCTCCTGAACCCTCTTTTATAGGGTGGATTCTTGCTGGCGGCGCTGCCGTTATTGCGGGCGTATTGCTGTTTATCCTCCATGCGTCCGGCATGGTTAAGGCATTAGCTATATTCAACATCTGGTGGCTGGCATCCAGCCCGGTTCTTGGCTGGTTTTTCCTATTTTGTTTGCGGGGATGGCTGTGGGGCAGAACCGTCAATGAACATCAGTTTTTGCAGAAGGAAGCGGAATACGGACAGCAACAGTGGGAAGCCTGGGCTGGGCGCTATCTGGCCGTGCTTGGAAGCTGCATACTGCTACCTTCCGGAGTGACCTCTGACGCCATTGCTAAATCAGACGCTGCAGATGCGCCGCAATTGCTTTCACTGACCAGTCATTTTGATACGAAATCAGCGACGCCCACCTCCTTGCTCGAACTGGGTCTGGCTGGTGTACAAAGTGCGATCGCGATGTTGCCTGCGACAGTGCCGTTCAACATCACCATTGTGAGCGACATGATTTCGCCAGACTTCGGGACCCGGTTTCGCGAGTCATGGGGGAGAATTTATCCAGGGCGTGCGCTGACAGGTTCGATTTCATGTTGTGAAGTCCTTTATTTTACCTGGCTCGAAGAGCGCCTTAAAAATCCCGTTTTCGATATTGATTTGATCCTGATATTGCAGAATCAGGGTGCTGAACAGTATTCCGATGCACTCGCAGCGATGGTACTTACCAGCGATGATGTTGCTGAAAAATACCAGCTTCCTCACTCCGCCCGCATATTGCGACCGATGCCGCTGGACATGACAAATTTCAGGGCTGATATGGGGTTGTTCCTCGAAACACAAACGATCGCCTGTCAGACATCAAACGTGTTCTGTGATTATGGGCACTGGAATGACGGGTTTGCTGATCTAATGACCGCGTCTCAATCACATCTGACACCGTGGGTGCCCCAGGAAATTGATGTACTGGAAAAATATAACGGAATTCCAGGGGCCGGGAGTGCGTGGCTTCTAGCCTCATTACTGGCCGACATTGTGTCCGTCAGCAACAAACCTGTTTTAGGGTTGTTTACCTCAGGTACTGATCGTTTTGTCAGTACTGTTACCTCAGGGAGTAAAAATAATGATGCCGGGTAGTACATGGAGCAGAGGGGGGCTTGCCGGCATAATAGCCTGCATCTCAGCGATTATAGTGGCCTTGATCCTTCATTTCGGCCCCTCGCATGGCCTTGATACCCGACCGATGCAAGTGCTTGCATTCATTGCCGTATGGATAGTCCTGCTGATTGTTTTCTATACGCCGTTCATGTTCCGGTTTATGAAGGAAAGGTATCATCGCTGGCGGGAACAGAAGAACAATGCGTTGCCTTCTGATGAATCAAGAGTTGCCCGGACTCCGCCACGCAATGTCACCGTTGATACCATCCGTGAAGCCATGCGTAACCTCTACGGGCGGCGTTGGGGACGTAAAACACGTATTTTGCTGATAACTGGTACTTCCGCTGAGGTTGAGCAATTGACCCCAGGTCTGACAGGTCAGCTCTGGCAGGAAGACCGCGGTACGCTGTTACTGTGGGGTGGTGACCTCAATACGCCAGCGGACAGTGCCTGGATGACCGCGTTGCGCAAACTGCGCCGTCGTCCGGTGGATGGCCTGGTGTGGGTCACCTCGGCCTTTGACCAGCTCTCAGCACCAGGGCTGGGGCTGCCGCTGCCGGTACCGTCTGAAAGCATCATGGATTCCCTGTCTCACGCCATCAGCGCACGTATGGAAGCGCTTGGCTGGAAACTCCCGCTGTATGTCTGGTCCCTGCACCCGCGCGCCGGTCAGCCGGAAGGGCGCATTATGCAGGCGACCGGCTGCCTGTTACCTGCCGGATGTCGCACCGAAGGGCTGGCAGAACAACTCTCCGCCCTGACGCCGGATTTGACTTCACAGGGTCTGCAGCAGACCTGTGGGGAGGTGAAACATAACTTCCTGCTGACGCTGGCTGACCAGCTCATTCGCGAACCGGAGAGCGTGACCGCACCGCTGTCGGTGATGCTCAATCCATACCGCCCGCTGCCGCTGGCCGGCGTGGTGTTCAGTCAGCCCTCTGCCGGTACCGAACGTGCCGTGCCGCACCACTGGGGCATGGATAAGCGCTGGGATATCCTGCCTGAGTCTGTCCGGACACTCCCAGCCGGACTGCGTCCGCGCAAACCGGGCATTCCCTGGCGCAAAGTGTTTGCGTCAGTTGTCGCCCTGGCAATGGTGGGCTGGGCTCTCTGGATGAGCATCTCCTGGGTCACCAACCGCAGTCAGATTGACGGCGCGAATGCCCAGGCCGCACTTGCCGCCCGTCAAAATCAGCCGCTGGAACAGCACCTGCACGCGCTGTCTGAACTGCAGAAAACACTTGCCCGTCTGCAATACCGTTCTGAGCACGGTGTGCCATGGTATGAGCAGGCCGGGCTGAGTCAGAACAATGCCCTGCTGGCGGCACTCTGGCCACGTTATCAGGACAGTGCACTGCCGCTGTTGCGGGATGCAGCCGCAGACCATCTTCAAAAGCAGGTCAGCGCCTTTAACGCGTTGCCGCCGGGCAGCCCACTGCGTGAGCAGATGGCCAAAACTACCTATGACCAGCTCAAACTCTACCTGATGCTGGCCCGTCCGGAGCATATGGACGCCGCCTGGTTCAGTTCGGCGCTGCTGCACGACTGGCCAAAACGTGATGGCGTGAAAGATGGCGTCTGGCAGGGCGTGGCTCCGTCACTGCTGTCGTTCTATGGCGCTCAGCTGGTTGCGCACCCGGAGTGGAAATTGCGGGCAGATGAGAACATGGTCAGCCAGGCGCGTTCCCTGCTGGTTCGCCTGATGGGCGTACGTAACAGCGAATCAACCCTGTACCAGAATATGCTCTCTCAGGTGGCGCACCTGTACGTCGATATGCGCCTCGAAGACATGACCGGCGATACCGATGCATCCCGTCTGTTCAGCACCACGGAAATCGTGCCGGGCATGTTCACCCGTCAGGCCTGGGAGCAGGCCGTGCAGCCAGCCATCGAAAAGGTGGTGAAGGCGCGTCGGGATGAGCTCGACTGGGTGCTCACTGACAGCAAGCGTCAGGTCAGTACACAGGATGAGACCTCCCCGGAAGCGCTGAAAAAACGTCTGACGGAACGCTACTTCGCGGACTTTAGCGGGGCCTGGCTGGCGTTCCTCAACAGTCTGCGCTGGAACCAGGCCGCGACGTTGTCAGATTCCATTGACCAGTTGACCCTGATGGCCGATGTGCGCCAGTCACCTCTGGTCGCCTTGATGAATACCCTTAACGTGCAGGGCTGCACCGGGCAGAGCGGGGAGGCGATTTCGGATTCGTTGGTGAAATCAGCGAAAAATCTGCTCGGTGGCGACAACCAGGATGCCATTGACCAGAGTGCCGGCGTTCATGGCCCGCTTGATGCGACCTTTGGTCCGGTGCTGGCGCTGATGGACAAGAACCGCACGGGAGCACAGGAGCAAAGTCTGCAGTCGTACCTGACCCGCGTAACGCAGGTGCGTCTGCGCCTGCAGCAGGTGACCAATGCTGCTGACCCGCAGGCCATGACCCAGACCATTGCCCAGACCGTATTCCAGGGCAAAGCCGTGGACCTGACTGAAACCCGCGATTACGGCAGCCTGATTGCTGCTGGTCTGGGACAGGAGTGGAGCGGCTTTGGGCGCACGGTGTTTGTGAACCCAATGGAGCAGGCCTGGCAGCAGGTGCTGACCCCGGCGGCTGAGAGCCTTAATGCCCAGTGGCAGCAGGCGGTGGTGGCTGAGTGGAACAGTGTCTTTGGTGGCCGTTATCCGTTCAACAACTCCAGCAGTGATGTTTCCCTGCCGCTGCTCGCCAAATACCTCAACGCGGATTCCGGGCGTATCGCGCAGTTCCTGCAGACCCGTCTCAAAGGCGTGCTGCACAAAGAGGGCAACCACTGGGTGCCGGACAGCATCAACTCTCAGGGACTGGCCTTTAACCCAGCGTTCCTCAATGCCATCAACACCCTGAGTCATATCTCGGATGTCGCCTTCACCGAAGGTAATGCCGGCATGAACTTCGAACTGCGCCCGGGCACTGCCGATGGTGTGATGCAGACGGACATGATTATCGACAGCCAGAAGCTGACCTACGTGAACCAGATGCCCGCGTGGAAGCGCTTCGCCTGGCCTGCGGATACGGAAGCCCCTGGCGCAAACCTGAGCTGGATTAGCACTCAGGCTGGCACCCGCCAGTATGCTGATATTCCGGGAGCCTGGGGCTTAATTCGCCTGCTCGATATGGCTGCGGTCAGCGCTTACCCGGGCGTCGGCAGCAGTTACAGCCTGAGCTGGAAAGCCCAGGACGGTCGCACGCTTAACTACACCCTGCGTACCGAAGCAGGCGAAGGCCCGCTGGCGCTGCTGAAACTGCGTAACTTCCGCCTGCCGGAAACCATCTTCAGTACCACCGGTATCGCACCGTCAGATCCAGCGACAGATACGGCCAGTGACAATGGGGAGGCGTACTGATGAGCACGCTCAATGCCTTACTCAGCGCCTGCCAGACAGAGCAGGCGCCCTTGCTTGCCGCCACCCGTGAGCGTGTAGCGCAGCGGGACAGCTGGCTGCAGCCGCTGTCCGGTTCATCGCCTGTTGGCGAGGACCCTGGCTATGACGACGACTTCCAGCAGATGCGCGAGGAGGTCAACAAGCTCTCCGGCGCGGATACCGAGCTCATCTGCCGGCTGGCAGAGAAGCTGCTGACCACCACCGCCAAAGATATCCGTGTGGCAACCTACTACTGCTGGGCGAAGCTGCACCGCGAAGGTGAACAGGGGCTGGCCGAGGGGCTCGAACTGCTGGCCGGTCTGCTGGAGCGCTTTGGCACACAGTTGCATCCGCAGCGTGACCGCAGCCGTAAGGCGGCACTGGAATGGCTGGCAGGATCGCGCATGACCGACTCCCTTTCCCTGTACCCGGAAGTGGTCAGGGAAGAGGCGCTGCGAACTACAGGCGCATTGCTGCTAATCGCACAACTTACAGAAAACGATCCGGATGAAACCCGTCCGGAACTCAATGCGCTGTACGGTGCGCTGGAAAGTCGTCTGCAGAAAGCGGGGGGCGTGGATGCGGTGGTACCGCAGAACGCCAGTACCAGCGAAACTCCGTCGTCTGCCAGTCACAGCGATGCCCCGACTATCGGGCGGATCACCTCCGGTCAGGATTTGCTGGCCCAGGCCCGCACCCTCACCGAATACCTGCGCGAGCAGCCGGATGGCTGGCTGTCAGCACACCATCTGATGAAGAGCCTGCGTCACGACACCCTCCGGGCCATCCCGGCCCCGGATGCGCAGGGGCGTACACGCATCGAGCCACCAAGGGCGGATCAGCGCGCGTTACTCAAACGCCTCTACCTGCAGCAGAACTGGGCTGAAATGCTGGAAACGGCCGACAGCACCTTTTCCCGCGGTGCCAACCACCTGTGGCTGGATTTGCAGTGGTACATCCATCAGGCGCTGACGAAATCCGGTCAGGAGACCCTGGCTGACATTATTGCTGCCGACCTGAAAGGACTGCTGTCTCGTCTGTCCGGCCTCGAGACGCTGGCGTTCAGTGACGGCACGCCGTTTGCGGACGAAGTGACGCTGAACTGGATCCAGCAGAGCGTGCTGGACACCGTCGGTGGGTGGGGTGATGACACGCCATCAGCTCCGGTCACCTCTGGTAACGACGACATTCTGGCGCTGGAGCCGGAAGCCGTGGCACTGGCCGACAGTGAAGGTCCGGATGCCGCGCTGGGCTGGTTACAGACCCGGCCGGGCATGACCACCGATCGTCAGAAGTGGCTGTTGCGTCTGTTGATGGGCCGCATTGCTGAGCAGTACGGTAAAAATGACCTGGCGGTGCATCTGTTTGCAGAGCTGGGTGAGCGTGCCCGTGTAGTGACCCTCAGTGACTGGGAGCCTGAGCTGTTGTTTGAGGTACAGGCCCGCCATCTGAAACTCCTGCGCCTGAAAGCCGGTCGCAGTGAGGCTGATAAGGCTCGCCTTACACCGGTAATGGATCAGTTACTTGCCGGGCTAATCTCTGTCGATCCAGCCCGTGCTGCCGTGCTTTGCGGATGATATTTAGTCATATCTTTAGGATAGAAATCAGGAACAAGGAAAAATAAAAAATGAAACATCTTAGAATGCTTACCTGTTTGGGTGTGATGTTCTTGCTTTCAGGCTGTACAGCATTATTGTGGGGAGGGAATAAGGTCGCTGAGCCACAAACAGAAAGGCATATTCAGATTCAGGATAGTGTCGCAGGTGTGTTTCAGTATAAGAACCTTGCTGTTTCTGCTATTCAGGCCAGTAAAAAAACGGCTATTAATGTTCCTTCTGATGGTGTCGCCTTCGTCGGTGAAAAGAATATCTATATTCTGACTCAGGGGACTGATGAACTTCTGTCTCTAAATAAACTTGCAACCCAAATACCTCTGATATCTGGGCGGGAAGAGAACTCTCTCAAATTTCGCATAAACAAGCCGTCAGACAACGATAGCGTGCTTCAATTCAGCGATGCATTACCCGTCGAAGTCAATAAATCTACCAGTACGTTTTCATCAGAAGAATTAAACACTATTCAGCATGCTGGCTTTAAGAACAACGGTGTCAGATATGTCAGAGATGTGTATATCACTGGTGTGATTATCCCTAAAGCGAGCGTTAATTATACTTTTGATAAGACTGAGTCTTTGGGGAGAGCATACAACGTTCAGTTTTATTCACTGGAGGCAGGAACCGATTTCCATCCCGTAAATCTGGCGACCAATATTGTTGTTACTCCTTTGGCTCTCTCCGCTGATATTGTTTTCTTCCCAATCTCTCTTCAGTTTCTGCGTTTAATGATGGGCCCTCACTGAAGCCGGTTTCTACGGAAATACACATGAAAGATCTAACCCTGAGTTATTACGACGCAGAAATGCGCTACCTCCGTGAAGCCGCCAAGGAATTCGCCCGGACCCATCCGGACCGTGCCGCGATGCTTGATCTGGATAAGGCCGGAACACCCGATCCCTACGTTGAACGTCTGTTTGAAGGCTTTGCTTTCTCAATGGGGCGATTGCGTGAAAAGATAGACGATGACCTGCCAGAACTCACCGAAGGACTGGTTAGCATGCTCTGGCCGCACTATCTGCGCACCATCCCGTCGCTTTCGGTAGTGGCACTCACCCCGTCTTTTCATGAGATGAAAATGGCGGAAGTCGTGCCTGCGGGGCTGGAAGTGTATTCCCGCCCGATGGGGCCGAAGAACACAGTGTGTCGATACCGCACCACGCAGGATGTGATGATCAATCCCTTGAGTGTTTCTGGCATCACTATGACCACTGAACCCGATGGTCGCTCTCTGCTGCGGATGCGCTTTACCTGCAGTAGCCAGGCTGACTGGTCCAGTGCTGATCTCAGTCGCCTGAGCCTGTATCTCGGTGCAGATGCCCCCGTCAGCAGCCAGTTGCATCTGATGCTGACCAAACGGCAGGCGGCACTCTACATGCGCCTGCCCGGCCAGACCGACCGCATTCGTCTTGACGGGTACTTCTCGCCGGGAGGATTTGCGGAGGAGGATGGGCTGTGGCCGAAAGGTGATATCGCGTTCAGTGGCTACCAGCTGCTGCTGGAGTATTTCACCTTTCGCGACAAGTTTATGTTTGTCCACCTCAATGGCCTGGACGGTATTACGCCGCCTGCCGGAGTGGAGTACTTCGATATTGAAGTTGTGCTCAGCACGCCGTGGCCATCAGACCTGCCGATCACCGATGAGGCGGTTCGTCTGCACTGTGTGCCGGTAATTAACCTGTTCACCCTGGAGGCGGACCCGCTCACTATCACCGGGCTTGAAAGTGAGTACCTGCTGCGCCCTAAGCGGCTGCAGGACGGGCATACCGAGATTTACTCTGTGGATTCGGTTACCGGCTCCAACCGGGCCAACGATGCGGAGTACGTGCCGTTCAGCAGCTTCCGCCATAAAGGAGGGATGATGCGTCGTCATGCGCCACCGCGCTACTACCATACCCGAGTGAAACGCAGCGTGACCGGACTGTATGACACCTGGCTTATCCTTGGGGGGCACCAGTGGGAAGAGGACCGCCTGTTTGAGCGTGAAGCCGTATCGCTGCAAATCACCGGCACCAACGGCCAGCTGCCGCGCCGTGCATTGCAGAGCACGCTACTGGATCGCTGCGAGCAGGTGGTGGATACGCAGCTTTCTGTGTGTAACCTCTGCAAGCCCACGCTGCCTGTCTATCCTCCAGCGGAAGACCGTTTCCACTGGCGGGTATTGAGCCACCTCGGCTCCGGTTTCCTGAACATGATGAGCACCGCCGAAGTGCTGCGCGGGACGCTGGCGCTTTATAACTGGCAGGAAGATGAACTGAACATCCGGCGTCTGGAGGCGATTTTGCATGTGGAGCACCACCGCTTGCAACGTTTTGAGCAGGGCTTTCTGCTGCGCGGGCTGGATATCGAAGTGACCCTCGACAGTAATGGTTTCACCGGTGAGGGTGATATTCATTTGTTCGGTGAAATGCTTAACCGGTTCTTTGCATTGTATGCCGATATGAACCAGTTCAACCAGCTCACCCTCATCGTTCAGCCAGAAGGAAAATGCATCCGGTGGAAAGAGAATCACAGTCCACGCCTGCCCGGCTGATGGCGCAGTTACGGCAGTACCTGCCGTACATGAACTTTTATCGCTTCTGCCAGTTACTGGAGCAGAGCCAGGCGGATAAACCGGTTATCGGCAGCAGCTGGCAGGTACGTCATGAACCGGTACGTTTTCGGCCCCATCCGGGCATGGGTTTTCCGGCCTCTGAGATCAAAGGGATTGAGCCGCCAGAGCATCATCATCTGCCGCCGACAGTGCGCATCACCTTTATGGGACTCTACGGTGTGGAGTCCCCGCTGCCAACGCACTATATCGATGACATTACCCAGCGACGGGAAGGGTATGAGGCCACTGCGGATTTCCTCGATATCTTCAACCACCGGCTGATTGCCCAGTACTACCGGATCTGGCGTAAATACTCGTACCCGGCAACCTTCGAAGAAGGCGGTAAGGACAAAACCTCGCAGTACCTGTTGGGGCTGGCCGGACTCGGTATTGAAGGCTGTACGGACAGTATCTCAACCCCGGCTTCGCGCTTTCTGTCACTGCTGCCGGTCATGTTGTTGCCCGGACGAACCGCAGAAGGTATGACTTCACTGGTGCGCCTGCTGGCACCCAACACGCAGGCGAAAATTTGGCACCACGACAAACGCCGTGTGCCGCTGAAGAAGCCGCTGACCATGAGCGTCAGCCAGCCCGTCACCCTGACAAACCGCCCGGTGATGGGCAACTATGCCACCGACGTGAACAGCCAGATACTGATGCGACTGGTCACCACTGACACGGCAGAAGTGCTGGGCTGGTTACCGGGCGGGGAGCTTCACACGGATTTAATGGCGCTGCTGCATGTGTATCTTGGGTCTCGCCTGGATGTCCGCCTGCAGCTGTGTGTCGACAGTAGCCTGCTGCCCGACGCGATGATGAGCACTCACCCCAAAGTTGGCGCAGCGCAGTTGGGCCGTACCGCCGTGATACGGCCGCTGAATGCAGCGAACCGCGTCATGCCCCCCAAAACCATAACCATCAATCTTGGCCGCTATGAGCGGGTACAGGAAAATATTCACCGCAGGGAGACCGATGAAGATGGCGATTACCGCTGGTAAATTTCCTCTGGCTGCGCTGGCCGTTGGTATCACACTGATACTGGCGGGCTGTGGGCTGACTCAAAAAGTGACAGACGGCACTGTTGCCGTGACCAAATCGATTTTTTATAAGCAGATAAAAAACCTGCATCTGGATATTCACGCCCGCGAGGCCGTCAACAGCAATGCGGGTGGCGTGGCACTGTCCACAGTAGTGCGTATTTACCAGCTCAAAGACCGGAAAACATTTGACACGACAGACTACCCGTCACTGTTCAAGGCGGACAGCCAGGCCATTAAAGCAGACCTGGTAGCTGAGAAAGATATCCGCCTGCAGCCGGGCGGGGCAGTGACGGTTGATATGCCGATGGAAGAGAGTGCGCAGTATGTGGCAGTAGCTGGCATGTTTATGTCACCGGACCAGGTGAACAACACCTGGCGGGTGGTACTGAGCCGCGATGATCTTGATCCGGATAAAGCCCGCGTTATTGAGGCTGGGAACAACCGACTGACCCTGCAGGCGCTAAAAGATGAGTGAATCCCCCCGTCCTTCACTCTATGAAACGCTCTACGGCAACTTCACTGGTGGCCTCGATCTCCATCAGGTCAGTGAACAAAACCAGGCCATTCTCTCGGTACTGGATAACATGCAGCGCATCCTCAACTGTCGCGCCGGCACGCTGGCGCATCTGCCGGACTATGGCTTGCCGGATATGACCAAAACCCTGCAGGGGATGCCCGGTACCGCCCATGAACTGATGGGCGTGCTGTCGGCGGTGCTGCTCAAATATGAACCGCGCCTGA
>NZ_JANEWL010000128.1:0-11348 GCF_028069815.1 Citrobacter sp. Awk 2 | reverse complement strand
AATTAATACACTTAAAATATAAGTAAATTTAGATTAATAGACGATGTGAATATGCTAACCTGCACTGGATACGTTCGAAAGACAGAAGAAAGGAAACACTGTGAACAATAAGATGAAGACAATTGTCCCTGCCGCACTCCTCGCCGCCTTCGCCAGCACCTCTGCGTGGGCAACAACCACCGATGCCAGCGCTCAGCCGCTGGAAAAAGTCGCCCCTTATCCTAAAGCGGACAAGGGAATGAAGCGTCAGGTTATTCAGCTTACTCCAGAGAAAGATGAATCTACTCTGAAAGTAGAACTGCTGATCGGACAAACGCTGGAAGTGGATTGCAACAAACATCGTCTTGGTGGAGAACTGGACAGCAAAACGCTGGAAGGTTGGGGCTATGACTACTACGTATTCGACAAAGTCACTTCTCCGGTTTCAACCATGATGGCCTGCCCGGACGGCAAGAAAGAGAAGAAATTCATCACCGCGTATCTGGGTGAAGACGGTATGCTGCGTTACAACAGCAAATTACCGATTGTGGTCTACACCCCGGAAAACGTGGAGGTGAAATACCGCATCTGGAAAGCAGAAGATAAGATTCAGGATGCCGTCGTGCGATAAGTGAGAATGTGCCGGATGGCGGCGTACCGCCTTATCCGGCCTACAGACGCATGAAGTAGAAATAGGCCGGATAAGCGCAGCGCGATCCGGCTTTTTTTACAGCGCGATATCCGCCACGGCTTTCTGCTCAGGTTGCGGTTGCGCCTGAGGTTTTAGCTGTGGTTTCGGTGCTTCATCAGCAACCTGCGGTTTATCATACTTCAGACCCAGTACTTCGCTGGTGTATTGCAGCTCTTGCTCCGTCGCATCAACGTTGCCGTTCAGCTTGGCGCCATAAGACGGAATAATCGTTTTCAGCTTCGCCTGCCATTGCGGACTGGCAACTTTATCTTTAAACACTTTTTCCATCAGATGCAGCATGATCGGTGCCGCGGTTGATGCCCCCGGTGATGCGCCCAGTAGCGCAGCAATGGTTCCCTCTTTATCGCTGACCACTTCGGTTCCCAGACGCAGAACGCCGCCCTTCTCAGCATCGCTTTTGATGATCTGCACGCGCTGGCCCGCTTGCCACAAACGCCAGTCTTCTTTCTTCGCCTCTGGATAGTACTCCTGCAGAGCAGCAAAACGATCGTCGTCGCTGAGCATGACCTGGCTTACCAGATATTTGACCAGATCGAAGTTATCCAGACCCACATTCACCATTGGCATAAAGTTGGACGTGGTAGTAGAACTGAGCAGATCCCACAAAGAGCCATTTTTCAGGAATTTGGTGGAGAAGGTCGCGAACGGCCCAAACAGCACCACGCGTTTACCATCCAGAATACGGGTGTCAATGTGCGGTACGGACATCGGCGGCGCGCCGACAGATGCCTGACCATACACTTTCGCCAGGTGACGATTGACCACATCAGGGTTTTCCGCCACCAGGAACTGACCACCAACCGGGAATCCGGCATAGCCTTTCGCTTCCGGGATATCGGTTTCCTGCAGCAGTGTCAGTGCTGCCCCACCGGCACCAATAAAGACAAACTTCGCCTTAATGGCGTGTTCCGCTTCGTTGTTTTTCAGATCGGCAACCGTGACGGTCCAGCTATTATCCGCGTTACGCTTAAAGCCGCGAACTTCGGTGCTCAGTTGCAGCGCAAAATTAGGTTTTTTCTGCAACGATGCAATCAGCTGGCGCGTAATTTCGCCGTAGTTCACGTCAGTACCGATCTCAGTACGCGTTGCCGCAACTTTCTGTTTTGGATCGCGACCTTCCATAACCAGAGGCGCCCATTCTTTAATCTGCGCGTGATCTTCAGAATAGCGCATACCGCGGAACAGGGTGCTTTGCTGGAGTGCCGTGTAACGGGCACGCAGGAAATTCACGTTCTCGTCGCCCCAGACAAAGCTCATATGGGGAACCGTGGTAATAAACGAGCGGGGTTCATGCATCACGCCATTGTTGACCTGATACGCCCAGAACTGGCGGGAAATCTGGAAGGCTTCGTTAATTTCGACTGCCTTTTCAATACTGATGCTACCGTCAGCCTTTTTAGGCGTGTAGTTCAGTTCCATAAGTGCGGAGTGGCCTGTTCCGGCGTTGTTCCAGCCGTTTGAACTCTCCTGAGCAACGCCATCCAGTCGCTCTACCATGGTCATTGACCATTGCGGCTCCAGCTCCTGTAAATAGGTTCCCAGTGTGGCGCTCATGATGCCGCCGCCAATCAACAGTACATCCGTTTCCTGCTCTTCCGCCGCTTTCGCTTTTGCTGCCATCGAGACAACATTCAGCCCTACGGCCATGGTGAAGAGCATGGCAGTCACTTTTTTCATAATGTTAATGCCTTACTTTTAGTATCGCTTTTTGCTTTTAGTGCAGGTGAAAATCGAGCGGTAACAACGGTAACACTTAAGTAAAAATAATTAAATATTGTTTATAAATTATATTTAAATTTTAAAAATGTTATTAATACGTTGATTCTTTATACGGTTATTGACAATCATTTCTGGAAACCTCCCCGTCAGACGGGTACTATGCTGCGCTTTGCTATTCACCGCACGGATGCCTGTCGGTCTGCTGTCATCAGGCCTTTTCTGACCTGAGAGTAACTATGTCTGCAACACACTCTTCCCCTGCCGCGGTGGCAGAACACACCACCCGCACCGTGTTACGCCAACCCCGCCTGTTGGTTCGTGAAACGCTGGCTGGTGTGGTAACCGCCCTGGCGCTGATCCCGGAAGTGATTTCGTTTTCAGTTATCGCCGGCGTGGACCCTAAAGTCAGCCTGATAGCCTCGGTCGTACTGTGCCTGGCGATGTCCTTTTTAGGTGGGCGTCCGGCAATGGTTACCGCCGCTGCAGGATCGGTTGCATTAGTCATTGGCCCGATGGTGCATCAACACGGCGTGCAATACATCCTGCCTGCGGTAGTGCTGGCCGGGATTATTCAGATCCTGTTTGGTGTGTTAGGCATGGCACGTTTGATGCGGTTCATCCCCACGGCAGTGATGACCGGTTTTGTCAACGCGCTGGGTATTTTGATTTTCTTTGCTCAGGTTCCGCACTTCTGGGGGAAAAGCCCGTTAATCTGGGGGCTGTTCGTCCTGACGCTGCTGATTGTGCTGTGGGTTCCGCGGTTTATTAAAGCAATCCCCGCGCCGCTTATCGCTATCGTGCTGCTGACCGTGTTCACTGTCACCAGCGGGCAACTGTTACCGACCGTCGGTGACGAAGGTTCAATGAGCGGCGGTCTGCCGGGCTTGACGCAGTTACTCGTACCACTCAACCTGCAAACGTTAGCCATTATCTGGCCCTGCGCACTGAGCATCGCTTTTGTTGGGTTGATGGAGTCATTGTTAACCGCCCGTCTGGTTGACGACCTGACGGTCACCCAGTCGAATAAAAACCGTGAAAGCACGGGATTGGGCGTAGCCAATATTCTGGCCGGATTTTATGGTGGTATTGCCGGATGCGCGATGATCGGTCAAACGATTGTCAACGTTGAGATGGGTAAAGGACGCAGCCGCGTCTCGACGTTTGCCGCCGGGCTGGTGCTGTTGCTGCTGGTCACCGCACTCAGCGAGGTGATGGCAAAGATACCGATGTCAGTACTGGCGGGAATTATGGTGATTGTGGCGGTGAAAACGTTTAGCTGGCACAGTATCCAACCCTCGACGCTGGCCAACATGCCGGTCGCCGAAACGCTGGCAATGTTGGTTACCGTCGCCGCGACAGTCTCTACCGGCAACCTGGCGATTGGCGTGGTTGCCGGCGTGGTCACGATGTTGATACTGCCGCGCATCGTTACAGGGAAACGGGCGTCTACATCAAAAACAGCGTCGCCAGACCCAGAAAAATAAAGAATCCGCCGGTGTCGGTGATAGCGGTAATCATGACGCTGGAGCCGACCGCCGGATCGCGTCCGAGCTTGACCATCGTCATCGGGATGATAACGCCCATCAGCGCCGCCATCAGCAGATTGAGCATCATCGCCAGGGTCATCACGCCGCCCAGCGCCATATCATCGTACAGCCACCAGGTGATGCCGCCCATGATTCCGCCCCAGACAAGGCCGTTGATCAGCGCAACCCCCATCTCACGCAGGATCAGAAACGTCAGGTTGCCGGGCTGAATATTCTGCAACGCCAGCGCCCTGACGATCATGGTGATGGTCTGATTACCTGTATTACCACCAATCCCTGCCACAATGGGCATCAGCGAGGCCAGTGCCACCAGTTGTGAAATGGTGTGCTCGAAACCGTCGATTACCCGCGAGGCGATAAAGGCGGTACAGAGATTAATTGCCAGCCACGCCCAACGGGTTTTTACCGCTTTAGTGACCGGAGCGAATACGTCCTCTTCGGCACTTAAGCCCCCCATTCGACGCAGATCGGTATCGGTTTCTTCATAAACCACATCAACGATCTCATCGATGGTTAAGCGTCCCATCAGTTTGCCAGAGGGATCAACCACCGCAGCACTGACCAGGTTATCACGTTCAAACGTACGCGCAGCGTTCTCGGCGATATCTTCCGGAGAAAATGTCAGCGGATCATCCTCCATCACTTCGCTGACTTTACGCTGCACGTCATTAAGCAGAATACAGGTTAGCGTCAGTTCGCCCACCAGGACTTTATTGCGATCGGTTACGAAGAGTTTATCGGTGTTCTCCGGCATTTTTCCCAACCGCCGCAAGTACCGCTGCACCACTTCCAGCGTCACGTCCGGACGTACGGTGATGACTTCGAACTCCATGATCGCACCGACGCGATTCTTCTCGTAGTGCAGCACCTGACGTACGCGCGCCCGCTCTTCAGCAGGCAGTGATGCCAGCAGTCGACCAGTAAGGTTACGGGGTAAATGCTGTACCAGATAAATCTGTTCGTCGATGTCGAGATATTGCAGCGCATCCAGTAGCTCGCGGTCGCTCATCTCGTCGATCAGGTCATCCCACACATTTTCTGATGCTTCAAGCAGGACGTTGCCGCGTTTTTCACTTTCGACCAGTCGCCACAGGGCGTGACGCTCTTCGGAGGGCAGTGCTTCGAGGGTATCGGCCAGATCGGGTGGCGGCAGATGCGCCACCAGTGCCCCTACCTCAGCAATATCGTCGGCTAACGTACCGACGTCATATTGCTCAGCCAGGGTAAGCTTACCCAATAATGTTGAAATGATGGCTTTATCAGTGGTCAGTAGCCAGATAAGACGAGCACGTTCCTCGTCACGTAGCCTGGCGCTGTTTTTGTTTATTACGGACATCAATCATAAATCCATGATATGAAATATCATCAATCATGATGCCGAATTATGTAAATAACAATAAACGAGGCCGCCGGCTGGATAAAAAACCGGCGGCATGTGGGATCATGCTGTTCGAGCCACCGCATCACGCGAAGCCGCATCACGTTCATCGCCCAGCAGTTCACTCAATTGCCCATTACGCATTTCCAGCAAACGGTCTGCATGAATAAAGTAATGATCGTCATGGCTAATGGCAAAAATGGTTTTGCCCATCTCCTGCATCAGCGGCAACAATACCTGGTAGAATTCACGCCGGAAATGCGGATCCTGATCGGCGGCCCATTCATCCAGCAGAATAATGTCGCGCTCCTCCGCTAAGGCCAGCAACAGCGCCACTCGCTTTTTCTGCCCTTTCGACAGCTTCAGGTTGAGAATGCGCCCGTCGTTCAGCTCCAGCTTGTGCGCCATTTGCAAATGCTCCAGCCACTTCGCGACCAGCGCCGGAGAAGCGTCTCTGCCTTCGGGTCCCAGCAATTTGTCAAACAGCCAGACGTCGGTAAACACCGCAGAGAACAGCTTACGGTAGTCCTCCGGTTTTTCGACAGCAACCGCCTTGCCATCGAGTAAAATCTCACCAGACTGCGGCTGGTACAACCCGGTCAGCAACATCGCCAGCGTGGATTTACCGCTGCCGTTACCGCCAATCAGGAAGATCAGTTCACCACGACGAATGGTCAGATTTACAGGCCCAACGGAGAACGCACTATCCTGATAGTGGAAAACCACGTCACGCAACTCCAGCATTTGCCAGTTCGGAAATGCGGTTGGCCGCGGGAATTCTGCCTTGAAGGGGGCCAGGGAGAACTTATTCAGCTTGTTAAACGCCACCTGAGCCGTCAGCAGCGTCGGCAGCGCGCCAACGGCGGAGAGCAACGGCGTGCGCAGGAATAGCAACGTCAGCGAATAGGTTGCCGCCACCGCGGTATCCGCCCAGCCCAGACTGTTGGCCATCCAGAATACCAGGCCAATGGCGCCCAGCATCATGATGTTCGACCAGTTGACCGCGCTCAGGTGGAAGGTATCAGCACGAATAATATGGTGGCGGTATTCTTTGGCATCCGGGACGTACAGCTGGTTAAAGATATGCTCTGCACGCTCACGGTTGAGCGTCAGCTCTTTGCGCCCTTCCAGCACCGTCTGGTAGTCGTTGTACAGCTTGTCTTCGGTTTCACGCAGGGTAGCCATGTGTTTATACACCCGCGCCACCAGCACAAATCCGCCCCAGATGGTGATTGCCATCCAGATTGCCGTCACCAGCAGCATTTTCGTCGACAACATGGCCAGATACGCCGCCGATCCCACGGTCAAGATAATCCCCTGTACCAGCTCAGGTAGGCGGACAAAGGCAATGGTAATGTTACGGATATCGCTGGTTAAACCGGCCAGTAACGAGGCGCTACCGATTTGCTCGATACGCTCGACGTGAGTGTCCAGAATACGTTTGATAAATTCGCTACGCAGACGGTAGACAAAGTGGTGTCCCAGCGTGGTGAGCGCCAGCTGTGAACCGAGGGTGACGACCATCAGTAACAGCAGCAGGCCAAGAAACTCCGGTAGCACCATCAGCGTGGTGTCGACCGTTTCAATCAGGCGCTGATTAATAAACGCAATCAGTCCAATCCCCAGAGCGGCACTGGCAAGGCTGAGCGCCATGACGCTGATAAATGGCCAGCGATACTGCCGCCAGACAAGAAGTAAAAGTTCCATGCAAACAACCCGGACAAGTAATAACAGCCCGCAGTTTAAACATCTCTTCGCTCACAGCAATAATAATTCTTATTTTTATTCTTTTTTACCTGCCTGGCGAAACGTCAGGTTGTAGCGACAATCCCCCGTCAATGGATGATACCCAGTTTTGAGAGGCTGGACGCCGTGATAAAACAGCCGCGAGGTTCCCCCCCATACCACCACATCACCATGCTCCAGCAATACTCGCTTTAAGGGATCGTTGCGCCGTAAGCCACCAAACTGAAAAATTGCTGGCAGGCCCAGCGATACAGAGACGATAGGTGCTCGCAGGTCAGGCTCATCTTTATCCTGATGTAAAGACAGTTTTGCCCCCGGCGTATAGCGATTAATAAGGCAAGCATCCGGTTGAAAATCAGGATAGCCTGCGGCCGTTGCCGCCTGTTGGCACAGCTCAGCAAAGACCTCGGGTAATGGCGGCCAGTGAGCGCCAGTTAATGGGTCGACCGGTGAATAGAGGTAGCCATGTTGATCCGTTGTCCACCCCAGATGGCCGCAATTCGTCATGGCTACCGACATCGTATAACCGCCAGGGGTGACCATCTGGCGAAACGGCGACTGTCTGGCTGTCGCCGCGATTGCCTGCAGTAAAGCGGGGGCGGATTCAAATGCAAAGCGCCGCAAAATCACCGCACCTGACGCCAGCGGCTCGTGCCAGGGTTTCTCATCGGCAAAGAGATCGAGCATTAGGTTTCCTCGCGGGTGGCTTCACGTTGCAACAGTTGCGCCTTGCGCGTTATTCCCCAACGATAGCCAGAAAGCGCGCCGTCGCCACGGATTACGCGGTGACACGGGATCACAATAGCCAGTTTGTTCGCCGCGCAGGCACTGGCGACGGCACGCACCGCCTTCGGCTTGCCGATAGTGCTGGCCAGTTGCTGATAACTCACCGTCTCACCACAAGGTATTGCCCGCAGCGCTTGCCATACCTGTTGCTGAAAGGCGGTACCCTGAATATCCAGCGGCAGTGACAGTGCAGTATTGCGCGTATTAATCACGGCGATCACCTCACGCACATGTTGTTGAAACTCCGCATTGGCGGGCTCGTCACGTGCTGTCGGAAACAGTTCATGCAATTCTGCTATCAGCGTAGCATCGTCGTCGCCCAGCAAGATCGCGCAGATCCCCCGTTCACTTTCCGCGACCAGGCAGCGACCCAGAGCGCAATCTGCGAGGGTATAGCGCACAGAAACATTACCGCCGCCTTGACGAAATTGCCTGGCGGTCATGCCTAACGCCTGATCCGCTTTGCGGTAATAGCTGCTGCTGTCGGGGAATCCGGCGTCAAGAATCGCCTGCGTGACCGGTGCGCCTTTTGCCAGCGCGTCACGCAGGCGACGGGCACGCCATGACTGTTGCCAGGCCTTTGGGGTCATTCCGGTGGTTGCTTTGAACAGGCGATGCAGGTGAAACGGGCTCATCGCAACATGCTGCGCAAGAGCCTCCAGTGTGAGGGGGGACTCCTGCTCCAGCAACTGACAGGCGTGGGCTATTTTGTCCAGCCACTGCTGTTGTGCGCTGTCTTTGTCCGGCTGGCAGCGTTTGCAGGGACGAAACCCTGCCGCCTGTGCCTGCTTTGCATCCGCGAAGAAACTGACATTTTTGCGCAGCGCATGTTTTGCCCGACAGGACGGCCGACAGAAAATGCCGGTAGTCTGAACAGCAAAAACAAACTGACCGTCAGCACCCGCGTCACGGTCCAGCACAGACTGCCAGCGTTCATCATCAGTTATGTGTAAGAGATTTGTCATGATGGACTCCTTTGTTAAGCATAGCGCTTAGCCTCAGTGTGTCCGCATTGCGGGTTATAAAAACCCGCAATCTTGCTTTTTAATTTTTTTCGCTGACCAGGAAGCTTTTAAATTGCGGCGACATCCAGGTTTTAAACCCGTCGCCTTCTTTAACAATCATATACACCGCCAACCCTTCGCGACGCACAACCTCTTTGGCCTTTTGCGGGCCAAGCACCATTAGCCCGGTATCCCACCCGTCAGCCTCCAGCGCCGTGGGTGCAATCACCGTCACAGAGACCAGATTGTGTTCAATAGGACGACCGGTTTGCGGATCGATGACATGGGACAGACGTTTTCCGTCCAGTTCGTAATAGTTGCGATAGCTACCGGAGGTGCTGATGCCATGTCCATTGATATCGACAATCGCCTGTACCGCGTTTTCACGATCGGTTGGTTTCTGTATTGCTACACGCCACGGTTGCCCCTCGGCATTCATTCCACGGCTGTTCAGAGCACCACCAACAGAAACCAGATAGCGGGCGATCCCTTCCTGTTCCATCAATCGCGCCAGATGGTCAGCCGCATACCCTTCCCCCACGGTGGAGAGATCAACATACAGCGCCGGCAGATCTTTCTGCAGGTAATTCTGGTGCGCCTCATTAACCACCTTCAGATGTGCAAGCCCGGTTTGCGCTTTTGCCGCATCAATTCTTGCCTGCGTAGGTGTATGCAGCGGTTGCTGCTGTGGACCAAAGCCCCACAGATTCACCAACGGACCGACGGTGATGTCCATCGCACCGTCAGTTTTTGCGCCAATACGTAACGCCGATGTCACAATATCCGCCAGCGCATCATTCACCGGCCACGGTGACAGGCTTTTTGACTGGTTAAAACGCATCAGCGCAGAATCGTTCTTGTAGGTAGAAAGCAGTTGATCATCAGCATCAAGCTGAGTCTGGATCTTCGCCTGCAACTCTCCGGCGCGTTTGTCATCCAGGCCAACTACACTGACCCGCCAGAAGGTGCCCATGGTTTTACCTTCCAGGACTGTCGCGGTTGAGGACGGGGTCTGGTTTGATTTCGGGGCCTCATCGCACCCAACAAAAAAGAGTGTTACAGCCAGGAGCGCTGCACGACAAAAAATCATATCCATACGTGATTACCCTTATGAAAACGGGCGCAAGAGTACACCAAAAAAGAGTGTTTGTACGTCAGAAAAACGGCATTAAAAAAGGCCCCGTAGGGCCTTTGATAGAAATAAATGCAGATTAGAACTGGTAAACCAGACCCAGTGCTACGATATCATCTGTCGCGATACCAGCATCGCGGGTAAAGTTGTTATCATCCAGCAGGTTGATTTTGTAATCAACATAGGTAGACATGTTTTTGTTGAAGTAGTAGGTCGCGCCAACATCAACATATTTCACGATATCCTGGTCACCGTAGTTGGTGAAGCCATTGTTAATGTCTTTACCTTTGGATTGCAGGTAAGCCACGGACGGACGCAGACCGAAATCAAACTGGTACTGTGCCACAACTTCAAAGTTCTGTGCTTTATCTGCGAAACCATAAGCCGCAGTCGGGTTACTACCGTTAGAGGTACCGAAACGGGTCGCGTTATAGGACTGGGAATACTGTGCAGCCAGGTAAACATTGTTGGCGTCGTATTTCAGACCACCGGTATAAACGGTTGCACGATCACCATTGCCAAAGAGAGAAGCGCGCGTCGCGTTCTGGTCAGCAGTACGTTTAGACGTCGTGATAGCACCACCAATACCAAAACCAGCGCCGATATCATAGGTTACAGATCCGCCGTAACCGTCGCCGTTCTGAGTCAGCAAGCTGCGGCCGCTTACGTTTTCACCGCTAACGCTGCCGTTTTTACCCTGATACTGCAGGGCAAAGTTCAGACCATCAACCAGACCGAAGAAGTCAGTGTTACGGTAGGTTGCATAACCGTTACCACGCTGCTGCATGAAGTTGTCAGCGCCGTAGGTATCGCCGCCAAATTCCGGCAGGACGTCGGTCCAGGATGTGACATCATAAGTGACGCCGTAGTTACGACCGTAGTCGAAAGAACCTGCATCAGCGAATTTCAGACCTGCGAAGGCCACACGCGTCCAAGCGTCGTTGCTGGCTTCACTCTGGTTACCTTGAATCTGGTATTCCCACTGGCCGTAACCGGTCAGTTGATCGTTAACCTGGGTTTCGCCTTTGAAGCCGATACGCATATAGGTCTTGTCACCATCATCGCCTTTGTTGTCGGAGAAATAGTGCAGACCGTCGACTTTACCGTACAGATCTAATTTGTTGCCGTCTTTGTTGTAAATTTCAGCCGCATTTGCTGCGCCTGCTACCAGCAGAGCCGGTACCAGGAGGGACAGTACTTTAACTTTCATGTTATTAACCCTCTGTTATATGCCTTTATTGCTTTTTTATGCCACTGCTCACTGGCTAACCCTCATTAACCAGTCGGCAACTTCATTCTCCGCAAAAACACAGAATAATCCAACACGAATATGATACTAATACTT
>NZ_JANEWL010000127.1:0-11462 GCF_028069815.1 Citrobacter sp. Awk 2 | reverse complement strand
TTATAATGTTTTGATTTATAATCATCGAGTTTTAGATTTCTAATGAATTCAAAATTCTTTGTCCCACTTTACGTTGGACAATTTTAGGCGGAAAAAACTGACCTTTGTCACGACTTGCATCGATGACTATCGAGACGCGGTGCTGCGAAGCCTTGAAATCGTGGAAAGTGCACGTTGTTAGCGACTGCATAGAAATTCATCCCCAATGGTGAAATAAAAATAAAACCTATACCTGTAGCGGTGTTATTCACTGTTAATTAGTACTTTGGTGTGAATCTGGATATAAAAATACCACTCGCGGGTGAGTTATTTAAAATGTTTCAACGGACATACTCTTCATCGTAACGTGGCGTTAACAAATGTAAGTCATGTTAACAACAATTTGAGTGGTAATTAATTTAACTTCATGTACGACCAGGTCCAGGGTGACAGCATGAAAAACAAGTTGTTATTTATGATGTTTACAATACTGGGTGTGCCTGGGATTGCATCCGCAACCAGTTATGATTTAGCTAATTCAGAATATAACTTTGCGGTAAATGAATTAAGTAAGTCTTCATTTAATCAGGCAGCCATTATTGGTCAGGTTGGCACTGCTAACAGTGCAAATACTCGCCAGGAGGGCAGCAAGTTATTGTCGGTCATTTCGCAAGAAGGTTCAGGTAACCGGGCGAGAACAGATCAGACAGGATCATATAATTTTGCATATATTGATCAAACGGGCAGCTCCAATGATGCGAGTATTAAACAAAGTTCTTACGGTAATACAGCGATGATTATCCAGAAAGGTTCTGGTAATAAAGCAAATATTACCCAGTACGGTACACAAAAAACAGCAGTTGTGGTGCAGAGACAGTCGCAAATGGCAATTCGCGTTACTCAACGCTAATCCGTGAACGACGTTTAAATCAATCCGATGGGGGTTTTACCATGAAACTTTTAAAAGTGGCAGCATTCGCAGCAATCGTAGTTTCTGGCAGTGCTCTGGCAGGCCTTGTTCCGCAATTGAACAGCAATGGTCACCATAACGGTGGCAGTAATTATGGCCCGGACTCTTCATTGAGTATTTACCAATATGGGTCAAGTAACGTTGCGAATGCGCTGCAAAGTGATGCACGTAAATCAGACGTGACCATCACACAACACGGACATGGTAACGGTGCTACCGTCGGGCAAGGTGCTGATGACAGTACCATTAGCCTGAAACAGACTGGCTTCCAGAACAGCGCTGATATTAATCAGTGGAATGCAAAAAATGCTGACATCAGTGTAACTCAGTTCGGTGGTCGTAACGGTGCGGTGGTTAATCAGACTGCATCTGACTCGAATGTTCTGATTCAGCAGGTTGGTTATGGCAACAATGCGACAGCTAACCAGCACTAATTCAGTTTTATGACTGATAATAAACAGGGCGAAAGCCCTGTTTTTTTTCGGGAGCATATTATGCATACGCTATTACTTATTGCCGCGCTTTCAAATCAAATAACCTTTAATACGACCCAGCAAGGTGAGATGTATACCATTATTCCGCAGGTGACGTTATCTCAACCCTGCGTGTGTCAGGTTCAAGTTCTTGCCATACGTAAAGGGTCGGGGGGACAAAGCCAAACACAACAGAAAACAAGCCTGTCGATCCCTGCTAATCGGCCGATTGAATTAACAAAACTGAGCTTTAATATTTCACCTGAGGATACGGTCAACATTGTTGTTACCGTTTCGGATGGGCAGTCATTGCATCTGTCCCAGCAGTGGCCTGATTCAAGCAGTCGTTCATGATTTTGTATTGTATTTGCTTTAAGGGTGTGGCTGGGAAAGCGGTGCTGTTCTATGAATATAGAGACGTGAAAACGTTTTTATTTGGTCATTAATCGCAGCGGTGAAGGATCACTTCGATCCCTCAAGGATGGTTTATCATTGAGGAACCCTTATGAGCACCTTATTAAAACGTATTTTAAGTACCAGTTTATGTGTTACTTCTTTTTTTATGTTCTCCGCAACGGCGCAGCAAATCACACCTGGCGGAATTATCCATTTCCGTGGCGCAATAGTTGAATCACCTTGCGAGGTGAACTCGCAACAACAACAGATTGAATTGTCATGTATACGTGACGGCAAGTTACGGAGTAGTCGCTATAACACACAACAGATAGCGATGGCCTCTCAAAGCCTCCAGCAGATTGCCAGTGTGAAAATGCAGTACCTTAATGAACAGAAAAATCTGGCGATTCTTAATATTGAATATAAATGAATCGTTCTGGAGTAGATATGCACCTGTATGGTTAAAAAGTGAGATTTCATAGAAAACCCTGCTGTACACTTAACAGAGAGTGTTTTGTCAGGGGGAACTTATGCAATTGCGTGTTCATGTTTTACAGGGCGACATTACGACAATCGCCGTTGATGTGATTGTCAATGCAGCCAACTCATCGCTGCTGGGTGGCGGCGGCGTTGATGGAGCGATTCATCGCGCAGCTGGACCTGCACTGTTGGAAGCCTGCAAACAGGTATTACAGCAACAGGGCGAATGCCCAACCGGTCATGCGGTTATCACCCTGGCGGGAAATCTTCCCGCCAAAGCGGTGATCCACACTGTTGGGCCCGTCTGGCAGGGCGGCGATCATCATGAAGCTGAACGCCTTGAAGAGGCCTATCTCAATTCATTACAACTGGCACTGGCCAATGGTTATCAATCTATTGCGTTTCCGGCTATCAGCACCGGAGCCTATGGATATCCACGTGCGGCGGCGGCGGAGATAGCGGTGAATACGGTGCTGAAATTTATCATCCGCCGTGCGCTACCTGATCAAATCTACTTCGTGTGTTTTGATGAGGAAAATGCCAGACTATACAAGAGATTACTCACCCAACAAGGCGATGATAACACGGCCTGATATGACGCGACTTGAGCGTGCCATTACCCCATTGTGCGTAAGCCATCCTGACCAGTGCGGCATTCTGGCACTGGATGACAGTCTGGATGCTTTCGCAGCCCGTTATCGGCTGACAGAAATGGCGGAACGAACGCTGGATGTGCAGTATTACATCTGGGAGAACGACATGTCCGGGCTGCTGCTGTTTTCTGTTCTGCTGGCAGCAGCAAAACGTGGGGTACGGGTTCGTTTGCTGTTGGATGATAACAACACGCCGGGCCTTGATGACACGCTGCGTCTGCTGGATAACCATCCGAATATTGAAGTCCGCCTGTTTAATCCCTTCTCATTTCGCATCCTTCGCGCGGTGGGGTATTTAACCGATTTTGCCCGGCTCAATCGCCGCATGCACAATAAAAGTTATACCGCGGACGGTGTAGTGACGCTGGTTGGTGGGCGTAATATCGGAGATGCCTATTTTGGTGCGGGTGAAGAACCGTTGTTTTCCGATCTTGACGTGATGGCCATCGGACCGGTGGTGAAAGAGGTCGCGGACGATTTTGAGCGATACTGGCAATGTCAGTCAGTTTCAACGTTACAAAAAGTCCTGGCGTTGTCTGAGTCAGAAACGCTCCAACGCATTGAACTGCCTGAATCCTGGTATAACGACGATATTACCCGACGCTATTTGCACAAACTGGAGACCAGCCAGTTTATGACGCATCTCGATCAGGGATCACTGTCGCTGATTTGGGCCAAAACGCGACTGCTCAGTGACGATCCAGCAAAAGGAGAGGGGAAGGCTCCGCGTCACTCGCTATTACCGCAGCGTTTGTTTGACGTCATGGGTTCACCCACTGAGCGCATTGATATAATTTCTGCTTACTTTGTGCCGACACGTGCCGGAGTCGCACAGCTCCTGCGCCTGGTCAGAAAAGGGGTAAAGATTGCTATTTTAACTAACTCGTTGGCAGCGAATGATGTGGCAATTGTGCATGCAGGATATGCGCGCTGGCGGAAAAAATTACTGCGCTATGGTGTAGAACTGTATGAACTAAAACCAACCCGCGATCGCGGCGCAGTGGTGCACGATCGCGGGTTGACCGGGAATTCAGGCTCCAGCCTGCATGCGAAAACCTTCAGTATTGATGGCCGCAAAGTCTTCATCGGCTCGCTTAATTTTGATCCGCGCTCAACGTTGCTCAACACGGAAATGGGATTTGTGATTGAGAGTGAAGTGCTGGCGTCATTGATTCATAAACGCTTTATGCAAAGTCAGCGTGATGTGGCCTGGCAATTGCGCCTGGATCGCTGGGGCCGGATAAACTGGGTAGATTGTCCTGGCGGCAGTGAGCGGGTAGTGAAAAAAGAACCCGCCACAGGATTCTGGAAGCGGGTTTTGGTGAGGCTTGCCTCTGTATTACCGATTGAATGGCTGCTCTGAACCATGCAATGACAGGCCTGCTATCCGGCAATGGCCTTGTTTTTATCCTGCTTAACGATGGGTTTCCCGGAAAAGAGGAACTTCAGCACCGGTATCCGCAAGTGGATTTCGTACAATATTACCGCAATCCCGACCACAAACAGCAGCCCACAGAGAAAACCCAGCAGATTTGATGTGATGTGCGGTGTGATATAGGCTCCGAAAAACAGCGTCAACGGATGATGCACCAGATAGATAAACAGTGAAGCATTGACAAAATAGGTGACGCGGGCTGACTGGAAATTCAATAAACGGTGGCCGAGCGAGAAGACGACGTTAACCATCCACAGTCCCATCACCATCGTTATCACGTATTCGGTTTCATACATCCAGGCATCGCCGTTTCCATAGCGTTGATTGAGCAGATAAGCCACAAAAGCGAATGCCGCGCCGAACGTGCAGCCGCGCGAGGGCGTTGTGAACAGTGCTTTCAGTTTCGGATTGATAAACGCCAGTGCGCCGAGCATAAAGAACGGCACATAGAACAGCGTTTGCATGACGATGAAATTAAACATGCCATCGCTGAGAATAGAAGGGTAGACGATAAAAATTGTTCTTCTGACGGCGGCATATCCGACGCCAAGCAACAAAAATATCAACGTCAGTTTCGTCATCGATACCGTGGAATTGCTGGCGCCATCGGGGCTCGTCAACCGGTGTTTCATTTGGCTAAACACCCACATACTCACGGTTGTTAAAACGACAAGGACGAGTAAAAACCACAGATGAGAAATCAGCTCCCATGCCAGAGCGTTGTATTTATCGTATCCGCTGAGAGTATGCCAGCTGTCGGCTTTGCCTTTCACATATTGCAGCATGATAAATTGCGGCAGCGTGAGTAGCGGGATCGCGGTCAGCATAGGGATCCCCACGCGTTCAACACGCACTTTCCACCACCGCTTTAAGGGGTAGCGCAAAAACAGCATGTATGAAAAATAACCCGAAATAACAAAGAAGACCTGCATGCGAAATGCATGAATAAAGTCGTTAAAGAGGGTCAATATCCATGACGGTTCCGCGCTGTTCACATGCCAGGTATGTGTGGAGTAGATCAGCGAGATATGGAAGGGAATTCCCAACAACATCAGCCAGGCACGGATGGAATCCAGGAAATATTCACGCGGTGGAGATACAGAGCTCATAGACAGTTACGTATTCTCAGACTTTTCGTCTTATCCCTAAGACGAATTATGGTTACATTCGAAGGCAACCCTACACGAAGTCCAACAACCTGTCTCCAGGATAAGCACTCAAAGTGAAAACAGGTAGGCGAACCTGCTTAAACCATGAGCCAGCACGCGAACAATACAGGGATTCAGTTGTCGGAATACCCGATTATCCATTAAAATGGATCGGATCAATATAAGCACACAAAGGGGGAAGTGCTTACTAATTATGAAACATAAACTACAAATGATGAAAATGCGTTGGTTGGGTGCAGCAGTAATGTTAACGCTGTACACATCATCGAGCTGGGCGTTCAGTATTGATGATGTTGCAAAGCAAGCTCAATCCTTAGCCGATAAAGGCTACGAGGCGCCAAAAAGTAACTTGCCCTCCGTTTTCCGCGACATGAAATATGCGGATTATCAGCAGATCCAGTTTAATCGCGACAAAGCATACTGGAGCAATCTCAAGACCCCATTTAAGCTCGAATTCTACCACCAGGGTATGTACTTCGACACGCCGGTCAAGATTAACGAAGTCACCGCCACTGCGGTGAAAAGAATCAAATACAGCCCGGATTACTTTAATTTTGGCGATGTTCAGCATGATAAAGACACGGTAAAAGATCTCGGTTTCGCCGGGTTCAAAGTGCTGTATCCGCTCAACAGCAAAGACAAAAACGATGAAATCGTCAGCATGCTCGGTGCCAGCTATTTCCGTGTTCTGGGTGCAGGCCAGGTCTATGGTCTGTCTGCGCGTGGCCTCGCGATAGATACCGCTCTGCCTTCTGGCGAAGAATTTCCCCGCTTCCGCGAGTTTTGGATCGAACGTCCAAAACCGACTGACAAACGTTTAACCATTTATGCCTTGCTGGATTCCCCGCGTGCGACCGGGGCGTATCGCTTTGTGATTATTCCTGGCCGTGACACGGTTGTGGATGTTCAGTCCAAAGTCTATCTGCGCGATAAAGTGGGCAAACTGGGCGTAGCTCCGTTAACCAGTATGTTCCTGTTCGGGCCGAACCAGCCTTCTCCGACGACAAATTATCGTCCTGAGCTGCACGACTCAAACGGATTGTCTATCCATGCTGGTAACGGCGAATGGATTTGGCGTCCGCTGAATAACCCGAAACATCTCGCGGTGAGCAGCTTTGCGATGGAAAACCCGCAAGGATTCGGCCTGCTGCAACGTGGACGTCAGTTCTCCCGTTTTGAAGACATCGACGATCGTTATGATCTGCGCCCAAGTGCCTGGATCACGCCAAAAGGCGACTGGGGTAAAGGCAAAATTGAATTAGTTGAGATCCCAACTAACGACGAAACAAACGATAACATCGTTGCCTACTGGACGCCGGATCAACTGCCGGAAGCCGGTAAAGAGATGAACTTTAAGTACACCCTGACGTTTACGCGTGATGAAGATAAGCTTCATGCGCCAGAAAATGCCTGGGTGCAACAGACTCGCCGTTCCACAGGGGATGTCAAACAATCCAATCTCATTCGTCAGCCTGACGGTACTATCGCGTTTGTGGTGGATTTTACCGGCACCGAGATGAAAAAGCTGCCGCAGGACACCCCGATTACCGCGCAAACCAGCATTGGCGACAACGGTGAAATCGTGGAAAGCACTGTGCGTTACAACCCGGTTACGAAAGGTTGGCGTTTGATGCTGCGCGTGAAAGTGAAAGATGCGAAGAAAACCACTGAAATGCGTGCTGCGTTGGCCAATGCCGATCAGCCGTTGAGTGAAACCTGGAGCTACCAGTTACCTGCCAATGAATAAGACAACTGAGTATATTGACGCAATGCCGCTTTCGGATATCGAAAAAGCGGCACTGCCGAAAACTGACATCCGCGCCGTTCATCAGGCGCTGGATGCCGAGCACCGTACTTACTCGCGCGAAGATGATTCACCGCAGGGTTCTGTAAAAGCTCGCCTTGAGCAAGCCTGGCCAGACTCTCTGGCCAAAGATCAGTTGATAAAGGATGATGAAGGGCGTGACCAGCTGCAGGCAATGCCGAAAGCAACACGTACCTCAATGTTTCCCGATCCCTGGCGTACTAACCCGGTTGGTCGTTTTTGGGATCGCCTGCGCGGGCGCGATGTCACACCGCGTTATCTTTCTCGTTTGACGAAAGAAGAACAAGAGAGTGAGCAGAAATGGCGTACCGTTGGCACGATCCGCCGTTATACGCTGTTGATCTTAACGTTGGCGCAAACGGTCGTAGCGACCTGGTATATGAAGACGATCCTTCCTTATCAGGGATGGGCGTTCATTAATCCGGCGGATATGATGGGGCAGAACCTGTGGGTTTCCTTTATGCAGTTGCTGCCTTATGTGCTACAGACCGGTATCCTCATTTTGTTTGCCGTGCTTTTTTGTTGGGTATCAGCCGGTTTCTGGACCGCGCTGATGGGCTTCCTGCAGTTGCTGATTGGGCGTGACAAGTACAGTATTTCTGCCTCAACGGTAGGGGATGAACCGCTGAATCCCGAGCATCGTACCGCGCTAATCATGCCTATCTGTAACGAGGACGTTGACCGCGTATTTGCGGGCCTGCGCGCGACGTGGGAGTCGGTTAAAGCCACGGGGAATGCGGAGCATTTCGATGTTTACATTCTGAGTGACAGCTACAACCCCGATATCTGCGTTGCGGAACAAAAGGCGTGGATGGAGCTGATTGCTGAAGTGCAGGGCGAAGGACAGATTTTCTACCGTCGCCGCCGTCGCCGTGTGAAGCGTAAAAGCGGTAACATCGATGACTTCTGCCGTCGCTGGGGCAACCAGTATAGCTATATGGTGGTGCTGGACGCTGACTCCGTGATGAGCGGAGACTGTCTGACTGGTTTGGTACGCCTGATGGAAGCGAACCCGAATGCCGGGATTATCCAGTCTTCACCGAAAGCGTCTGGTATGGACACCCTGTACGCGCGCTGCCAGCAGTTTGCTACCCGCGTTTATGGCCCACTGTTTACCGCCGGACTTCACTTCTGGCAGTTGGGTGAGTCGCACTACTGGGGTCATAACGCGATTATTCGTGTGAAACCGTTTATTGAGCACTGTGCGCTTGCACCGCTACCGGGCGAAGGCTCGTTTGCGGGATCGATCCTCTCCCATGACTTCGTGGAAGCGGCATTGATGCGTCGTGCGGGCTGGGGCGTGTGGATTGCCTACGATCTGCCGGGCTCGTATGAAGAGCTGCCACCGAACCTGCTGGATGAGCTCAAGCGTGACCGTCGCTGGTGCCACGGTAACCTGATGAACTTCCGTCTGTTCCTGGTTAAAGGGATGCACCCGGTTCATCGCGCGGTGTTCCTGACCGGTGTGATGTCCTATCTGTCAGCACCGTTATGGTTCATGTTCCTTGCACTTTCTACTGCCTTACAGGTGGTCCATGCGCTGACGGAACCGCAGTACTTCCTGCAACCACGTCAGCTGTTCCCGGTCTGGCCGCAGTGGCGTCCTGAGCTGGCTATCGCGTTGTTTGCCTCAACGATGGTGCTGTTGTTCCTGCCGAAGCTGCTGAGTATTCTGCTTATCTGGTGCAAAGGCACGAAAGAGTACGGTGGATTTATTCGCGTCACGCTGTCGCTGCTGCTGGAGGTTCTGTTCTCCGTGCTGCTGGCACCGGTACGTATGCTGTTCCACACTGTTTTCGTAGTGAGTGCCTTCCTCGGATGGGAGGTGGTGTGGAACTCGCCGCAACGCGATGACGACTCCACTCCGTGGGGCGAGGCGTTTATGCGTCACGGCTCTCAGCTGTTGCTGGGTCTGGTGTGGGCAGTAGGGATGGCCTGGCTGGATCTGCGTTTCCTGTTCTGGCTGGCTCCGATTGTCTTTTCACTAATCCTGTCGCCGTTTGTTTCCGTCATTTCCAGCCGCTCAACGGTTGGGTTACGTACCAAACGCTGGAAACTGTTCCTGATCCCGGAAGAGTATTCTCCGCCGAAGGTGCTGGTGGACACGGATAACTATCTGGAGCTGAACCGTAATCGTTCGCTGGATGACGGTTTCATGCACGCCGTGTTTAACCCGTCGTTTAACGCGCTGGCAACGGCAATGGCTACTGCGCGCCATCGTGCGAGTAACGTGCTTGAAATCGCACGTGATCGCCATGTCGAGCAGGCGCTGAATGAAACGCCGGAGAAACTGAATCGCGATCGCCGCCTGGTTCTGTTAAGCGATCCGGTGACCATGGCGCGTTTACATTATCGCGTCTGGAATTCACCAGATAAGTATTCTTCATGGGTTAATTATTATCATGGGATTACCCTGAACCCACTGGCGCTCAGGAAAAAATAAGCGTGTGAAACGTAAAAATACCGGCCTGGAGCCGGTATTTTTTTATACTGAATATAAAAGTCATGAGGTATCCAGTGCGAATACTGGCTGTGGGAATGATGGTCCTTCTTCTGAGCGGATGCGGCAGCATTATTAGCCGGACGATCCCCGGTCAAGGACACGGAAATCAATACTATCCAGGCGTACAATGGGACGTCCGGGACTCTGCGTGGCGTTATGTCACCATCCTGGATCTGCCGTTTTCGCTGGTGTTTGATACGTTGCTATTACCGCTCGATGTACACCATGGGCCTTACGAGTAACTACCGTTCATCCCATTCATCGGCTGCGGTCTGGCCTTCCTCTGTGTCAAGGGGAGGCTCCAGTTGAAATTCACCCTCATCCCATTCGTGGAGCGTATTTTCCTCCTGCCACTCCTGGCGAATATCAATCTCATCATAGTCACCATCAAAAACGCTTTGTGCCGCTTCACCGCTCAGCATGGGCAAACATTCGCCTTCACCATCATCTTCGTCGGCAAAGAACTCAGCTTGCCACATGATATCGCCATCCTGTAGCACGTACTTTTGTACGTTCAGCTGCTGGACACTGGCTTCGTCAGATTCAAGGCCTGAATTATCGGCCAGAAACTCTTCACGGGCTGCATCAATGGCTTCTTCAAGGGTGGGGTACAAGGCATTCATATTCGCATCCTGATCGCATGGGTGATTGGCTTAATAAAAAGATATAGGTGGTGTGGTGAAAACTGTCAAAGCATTCGTTTATCGCGAAGTTTCAGGTATGCAACGACTTGAAGCATCGGGTGTTTCTCACCCTAACCACACGGTTGTGGTGCTTCCTGGAACAACAAAAATACGGGTTGAACTCTGCCGCCAATACGATTCATAAACAATAAACCTTAAGTATCTAAGAATGGGGTGTAATGTATTAAACTCAAGCGGTTATGACTGGAGCACAATACGTGAGGATATTATAGTTTAAAGGGGGTGATTGAATAGCAAGCTTGCGACAGCTTACAATGAAAAAAACACAATGGGCAGATGAGATAAACATTAATTAACGGCATGAAATTAAAGGAGAATGATATCAAGAAGCAGATATAGATAACATCTGAAATCATCAACATTTAGTAATGTGGATAATATCGCCAATCATTTAATTTGTAACTCGTATGTAAACTCCTGGTTTGCATAAAAATGAATTCATCATATTTAATGAATAATAACAGAAGTTATAGATAAGCTATTTATCATTAAAAGATGAATAAATAATGTTGTGTTATGGGTTGAATTATTAATTTGCAAAAAGTAATAACTTAATATATAAAATGCTAAAAGGGATTCTTGCCAGGGCTGTTATGGATAATAGTAATTCAAACAATAGCAGGTTGATGAGTTTTTACATAGTTTGCTTAGTCAGCTATCTTATTGCTGGTGTGTGTCTTTCTCAGTATCAGTTAGAAGTGCAGAGTGTACCTCAAACAACATATTTAATTATCATCGTGGGGTTGTTCTTTCTGTACGGAATTATTTTTCTTTTTATGCTATTTCAATACCTTTGCAGGAGAGATCTAACATACCTGATGATATTAGGAATGGCATTCCTCAGTAATAATATCTATTTTATAGAAACTATATAT
>NZ_JANEWL010000126.1:0-11507 GCF_028069815.1 Citrobacter sp. Awk 2 | reverse complement strand
ATAATTAACTGTATTTACTGAATTCTCAAAATCAATTTTATAGTCTAACGCTGATTATGTGGCTGTGGGGATAAACATTTAATAAACCGGGGGGAATCGTTAAGGCGATTAAATTAACAAGCCGGATAGCGTTCGCGCGTATCCGGCCTGGGTATGACATCAGCGGTGGGTCGAATGAGGCGAAATCGCTATCCGGCACCAGTCCTGATTATTTCAGTTCATCAACCATGGTGATGGCGCGGCCAATATAGTTAGCCGGTGTCATCGCTTTCAGGCGGGTTTTCTCGTCTTCCGGCAGAGCCAGTCCGTCGATAAACTGCTTCATGCCTTCAGCATCAACGCGCTTGCCACGGGTCAGTTCTTTCAGCTTCTCGTATGGTTTCTCAATGCCATAACGACGCATCACAGTTTGAATCGGCTCAGCCAGAACTTCCCAGTTGTGATCCAGTTCGTCCAACAGGTGATCGCGGTTTACTTCCAGTTTGCTTACCCCTTTCAACGTAGACTGGTAGGCGATCAGCGCATAGCCGATACCCACACCCAGGTTACGCAGTACGGTAGAGTCTGTCAGGTCACGCTGCCAGCGGGAAACCGGCAGTTTGCTTGCCAGGTGCTGCAGAACCGCATTGGACAGACCCAGATTACCTTCGGAGTTTTCGAAGTCGATCGGGTTAACTTTATGCGGCATGGTGGAAGAACCAATCTCACCGGCGATGGTTTTCTGTTTGAAGTGATTCAGTGCGACATAACCCCAGACATCACGGTCGAAATCGATAAGGATTGTGTTGAAACGGGCAACACAATCAAACAGTTCGGCAATGTAGTCGTGTGGTTCAATCTGTGTGGTGTACGGGTTCCACTGAATGCCCAGCGAGGTGACAAATTCTTCGCTGAACTGGTGCCAGTCAACTTCCGGGTAAGCGGCGATGTGGGCATTATAGTTACCGACGGCACCGTTGATTTTACCGAGAATTTCGACCTGATTGAGCTGGCGATACTGGCGCTCCATACGGTAAGCCACGTTAGCCATTTCTTTGCCCAATGTGGACGGGGTGGCCGGTTGACCGTGGGTACGGGAGAGCAGTGGAATGTCGCGATACTGCACGGACAAGTCTTTCACCGCATCGATCAGTTGGCGCCAGTACGGCAGGATCACTTCATCGCGCGCCGTTTTCAGCATCAGCGCGTGAGACAGGTTGTTGATGTCTTCAGAGGTGCAAGCGAAGTGGATAAACTCGGCAACGGCATGCAGCTCCGGGATATCCGCCACTTTCTCTTTCAGGAAATACTCTACTGCCTTCACATCATGGTTGGTCGTACGCTCGATGGTTTTGATACGTGCAGCATCTTCTTCATTGAAGTTAGCAACGATCGCATCAAGGAAACCGATTGCGTCGGCAGCAAAAGCAGGAACTTCCTTGATCGCTGCGTGCGCGGCCAGTTTTTGCAGCCAGCGTACTTCAACCTGTACACGGAATTTCAGCAAACCATATTCGCTGAAAATCCCGCGCAGCGCGCTGACTTTATCGCCGTAGCGTCCATCGACAGGGGAAACGGCGGTCAGTGAGGATAATTCCATAGATCACAACTCCGGGGTTAAATGAGCAAGAATTTGTTTTGCCTGAGTCGTCAGGCGATTACGAGAAAACATGAGTTGCAGACGGCCTCCACCAACCTGATGCCAGAGCACGGCAGCGCGAATGCCGGCCAGAAGCGATGCGCGTACCTTAGCCTGAACCTGCGGGCTCTGGAGAATGGCCGGAGAACCCGTGACCTGAATACGCGGGCCGAGTGGGCTGATGACGTCAACATAGATACCAGCCATCGCACTCATCAACGTTTCTGACTGCAAATCAAAATGGTCCAACTGGCGCTGCAAGCCGTTGATACGGTCTCCAAGCGTGTCCATAGCGCCTTTGGCTGCTGACAGCTTACGCTCCAGCACCATCAGGCTTAACGTGTAGCGGGTGAGTTCTGCATTCAGACCCTGACGACTGCTGGCATTAAGCACGCCGAGCAGTGTTTCAAGGCCAAGGCGCAGATTGGCTTCACTGCCGCCGAACACGCCCAGCGTTGAGCTGGGGTTCATATCGATGACACTGTTCAGTGAAACGTGTAGTGCATCGGCATCACAATGCCCCTGGTGCGCCAGTTCTTGTACCAGGCGTGCCGACTGGCAAATACCTGCCAGGGCGAGGGTGATGTCATAATAATTCTTTGCCACGTTCACTGCTTCCTTGTATCAAATGTGTAAATAATTATACCGGCAGAGGCAGACGCTGTTCGATAATGCCGCCGCCGAGGCACACTTCACCGTTGTAAAAGACCGCTGACTGACCCGGTGTTACCGCCGCGACGGGTTCGTCAAAAATGACTTCAATACGCTTAGCATCCAGTGCTTTAACGGTGCACGGAATGTCGGTTTGACGATAGCGGGTTTTCACTGTACAGCGCAGGGTGCCGATGAACGGTTGACGGTCGACCCAATGTAATTGCTGTGCAATCAGGCCAACGGACATCAGGCGTGGGTGTTCATGACCCTGAGCCACAACCAGAATATTGTTCTCAACGTCTTTATCCACGACATACCATGGATCTTCAGTACCTTCTTTTGTTCCGCCAATACCCAGACCTTTACGCTGACCCAGGGTGTGATACATCAGCCCCTGATGCTGGCCAATTTCTTCACCGTCAACGGTAATGATCTTGCCAGGTTGTGCCGGCAGGTAACGACCGAGGAACTCGCGGAATTTACGCTCACCGATAAAGCAAATACCGGTGGAGTCTTTTTTCTTCGCAGTCACCAGACCCAGATCTTCGGCAATTTTACGTACCTGTGGTTTTTCCAGTTCACCCACTGGGAACAGACTTTGTGCGATCTGCTCATGGCCGAGGGTATAGAGGAAGTAGCTCTGGTCCTTGTTACCATCGAGTCCCCGCAGCAGGCGGCTTTTGCCTTCCACGTCCGCGCGACGCACGTAGTGGCCAGTAGCGATGTAATCGGCACCTAAATCTTCAGCGGCAAATTCGAGGAAGGCTTTAAACTTGATTTCTTTATTGCACAGAATATCCGGGTTTGGCGTACGACCCGCTTTGTACTCTTCAAGGAACAATTCAAAGACGTTGTCCCAGTATTCTGCAGCAAAGTTAACGGTATGCAGTTCAATGCCGAGTTTGTCGCAGACAGCCTGTGCATCCGCAAGATCGGCGGCCGCTGTACAGTATTCCTCACCATCGTCCTCTTCCCAGTTCTTCATGAACAGGCCTTCTACCTGATAACCCTGTTGTTGCAACAGCCAGGCAGAAACGGAGGAATCGACACCGCCGGACATGCCGACGATCACTTTTTTTTGGCTTTCAGACATAGGAATACTCACGACATTGAACTTCAAGGCGGCATATTCTAGCACGCAGCCCTTTACTTGACACCCTCTGTAAACGGCCAGTTAAATTCGCCAATCATTGCGAGTGGATAACGCTGTCCGCTTTGATAACAACGAATACTCTCGGCAACCAGCGGCGAACGCAGGTTTGGCGCAGAGAAGATCTCTTGCGCACTGACCCAACGACAGCAATCTATATCGTCGTCATGAGGTTCAGTAGCGCACATATTGGCAAGCTCAATAGAAAACAGAAAACGTAAAAAAGGTGTTCTGTCTGGGGCAATCCATTGATGCATTCGGATGAAGTGTTGTGGTTGCGCTTTTATCCCGGTTTCTTCCCACAGTTCGCGTGCAGCGGCTTGAATCAGGGTTTCATCGGCTTCCAGGTGCCCGGCGGGTTGATTCCACAACGCTTTGCCGTTGATGGTTTCCTCAACGACTAAAAACTTATCTTCTGCATGCACAATGCAGGCAACGGTGACGTGCGGTTTAAACATACCTATTCCTTATACAGTTGCATCCCGCCATTGACCATTAGCGAGATTATCCAGCGTGTAATTCCCCATCGCATAACGAATTAACCGCAGTGTAGGAAAGCCGACGTGTGCTGTCATGCGACGTACCTGACGATTGCGGCCTTCATATAAGGTCACTTTTAACCAACGGGTAGGGATATTTTTCCGTTCCCGAATAGGCGGGTTTCTCGGCCATAGCCATGCGGGTTCTTCTACCACTTCGATACCCGCAGGCAGGGTGGGGCCATCGTTCAGCGTTACGCCAGTGCGCAGAGCATCCAGCGCTTCGGGGGTTGGCTCACCTTCCACCTGGACATAATAGATTTTCCCCGTACGTTTACCGGGTTGCGTCAACCGGGCCTGCAGCGCGCCGTCGTTGGTCAGTACCAGAAGTCCTTCGCTGTCGCGGTCAAGACGACCAGCAGCATAGACACCCTGAACAGGAATAAAATCTTTTAACGTTTTGCGTCCTGCTTCGTCAGTAAATTGTGGCAAAACATCGTATGGTTTATTGAACAAAACCACCCGTTTTGGCTGGTTTTCTTTACGCTGTTTAGTGACTTGTCGTGAGCTGAATCGCTCAACCCGGTGATTTCTAAAAGAAGTTTTTTGCATGGTATTTTCAGATTATATCAATTGCCGCATTATAGCCTAAGAACGAGTGTCTTTCATGGCGACGAACAATAGGGTAGTATTGACACACTCATTACAAATCATTAACAAAAAGTTGCTCTAACGCATCCGTGTAGCAGGACGCAAATGCACATGCAGCGTGATGACAGACGAGCAGAACCAGAAGCGCTCGAAGGAGAGGTGAATGGAAAGCAAAGTAGTTGTTCCGGCGGAAGGTAAGAAGATCACCCTGCAAAACGGCAAACTCAACGTTCCTGAAAATCCGATTATCCCGTTCATTGAAGGCGACGGTATCGGCGTTGATGTAACCCCACCGATGATCAAAGTTGTCGATGCTGCTGTCGAGAAAGCCTATAAAGGCGAGCGTAAAATCTCCTGGATGGAAATCTACACCGGTGAGAAATCCACTCAGGTTTATGGCCAGGACGTCTGGCTGCCTGCTGAAACCCTTGATCTTATTCGTGAATATCGTGTTGCCATCAAAGGCCCACTGACTACCCCAGTTGGCGGCGGTATTCGCTCTCTGAACGTTGCACTGCGTCAGGAACTTGACCTGTACGTTTGCCTGCGTCCGGTTCGTTACTACCAGGGCACTCCAAGCCCGGTTAAACATCCTGAACTGACCGATATGGTCATCTTCCGTGAAAACTCAGAAGACATCTATGCGGGTATTGAGTGGAAAGCTGACTCCGCTGATGCTGAGAAAGTGATTAAATTCCTGCGTGAAGAGATGGGCGTGAAGAAAATCCGTTTCCCGGAACATTGCGGTATCGGTATCAAGCCATGTTCCGAAGAAGGGACTAAGCGTCTGGTTCGTGCAGCGATTGAGTACGCTATCGCTAACGATCGTGATTCTGTTACCCTGGTTCATAAAGGTAACATTATGAAATTCACCGAAGGTGCGTTCAAAGACTGGGGTTACCAGTTGGCGCGCGAAGAATTCGGTGGTGAACTGATCGATGGCGGTCCGTGGGTTAAAATCAAGAACCCGAAAACCGGTAAAGAGATCGTGGTGAAGGACGTTATCGCCGATGCGTTCCTGCAACAGATCCTGCTGCGTCCAGCAGAGTACGACGTTATCGCTTGTATGAACCTGAATGGTGATTACATCTCTGATGCGCTGGCTGCACAGGTTGGTGGTATTGGTATCGCACCGGGAGCCAACATTGGTGACGAATGTGCACTGTTCGAAGCCACCCACGGTACTGCACCGAAGTACGCGGGTCAGGATAAAGTGAACCCAGGTTCCATCATCCTGTCTGCAGAAATGATGCTGCGCCATATGGGTTGGGTCGAAGCGGCTGACCTGATCGTTAAAGGTATGGAAGGCGCGATTAACGCGAAAACCGTAACCTATGACTTCGAACGTCTGATGGACGGCGCTAAGCTGCTGAAATGTTCAGAGTTTGGTGACGCGATCATCGAAAACATGTAATCCAGATTCTGGGTTGTATGACAACGGGAGCCGGGTGGTTCCCGTTTTTTTTAATGAAATTTGCTGGCGATTAAAACAGCTATAAACCGGCTCTCGGGGCGAATATAGGGGGCACTGCGCAAGATTTGTATTTTGTACCCTCATCTGGATATCTCTACCCGTCTAGCAATCATATTTTTTATGGATAAGCAGCAAAACCAGGTCTTGGTGATTCATTGCGCAACACGCATTCGATGAGAGGTGCGAAGCCCTCGGTTGGAAAAACAATATCCTGTTGTTGCATAAAAAAATAGACCTTTATATTCGTGTGTGTTTATTTTTACTGACTAAACAGGTGGCTTATTTTTTGTACGGCGATAGTGAAATTTACTGTGCCTCAAATAACATCAACAGCCTTTTTTAAACAATATCAAAAAATGAATGATGGTTAACTTGTTGATTTCAATGAATTAAAAAATGGATGGGCTTTCTGCATCAATAATCGCTGGGTAGCATGTGTAAATAGCATAATAACTAAATTATAATTCTCTTACATTCGATAGATTGGTGAGGTTAGAATGCGGTTAATTGTTATGTTGTTAAGCTTCGTTGTCACTACTCAGGTCTGGGCTGGTGAACTTCCCAAGCCTGTCGGTAAAGTCCTTTTAACACTGTCCGGTAATATAGAAAATACCAATGAAGACGGGAAAGCCGTTTTTGATATCGCCAGTCTCGAGAAACTGGGCACAGTAAGTTTCCAGACTACCTCACCCTGGTATAATGGACGCACTACCTTTACGGGTATCTCTCTGCAAAAGCTCATGGATTATGTCGGGGCAAAAGGTTCTGTTGTTAAGGTCACTGCGCTCAATGACTACACCACCGCTATCCCACTCAGTGATTTCAAGAAATATAATGTTATTCTTGCGCTAAAAATCAACGGAGAATATATGCGCATCCGTGATAAAGGCCCGCTATTCATCGTGTATCCCTATGACAGTATTCCTGAACTGAATAATCAGATTTTTTATTCAAGGTCAGCATGGCAGGTCAGCTCAATGAAAATTGAGTAGAGGTTCAGAGGACCATCATGAACAGAATACTGGCTGGCATTATATTCTTCCTTTTTATATCTACCGGATATATATCTTTCCTTGTGCACGAAAGACAACAAGAGCTACAGAAACTGACCCACTATGCCGACTCATGGTCTGCTGTTCAAATGGTATCAGAATATTACCGATTTGAATCGTGGCTTGGTCTCTACATTAGTGATGATACGATGACGCTTGATGCTGTACGCCTGCGTCTCGACATTATGCTCAGCCAGAGCGATTTAATAAAAGAAGGTGATTTAGGACATTATATAGAAAGTAATCCAGCGCATTATGAACTGGCTATACAGCTTGAGAAAATGCTTAATTATCTGGATGTTCATCTTGAGAAAATGAACCGTTCAGAACTCAAGACATATTTGAAAGAAATGCATGCGCTTGATGCACCGCTAGCCCATCTTTCATCCGGTGCATTAGATAAAGATGTTAGCTCGATTAATAATACAAATACGAATATTCAAACCCTGTATTATATATATTCGGCGACTTCAGTATTGCTTATAATATTGAGTGCGATACTGGGGATTCTGATTTTTTTCCAGAACAGAAATATTTTGAGAGCACATCTCCAGGTTAAGTGCCTTGCTGAGGAACTTCAGGAATCTAAAGAAAAACTGCAGATCCAGAATGCAAAACTGGAGTATGACGTCTATCACGACTCGCTCACCGAGATGAATAATCGCCAGTTGTTCTGGGGGGATTTAAATAAAACCATCGCGATGGCAGAAAAAAACAATGACTCTGTGGCGGTGATGTTGTTTGATTTAGATCGATTCAAAGAGGTAAATGATACGTATGGCCATGACGCTGGCGATATGTTGTTACGTCAGATATCCCATCGTTTGATTTCTATGAGCCAGGGTTCAGACACGCTATATCGCTTAGGCGGCGATGAGTTTGCGTTTCTTTCGAGCGGTCTGACAGAGAGCCGTGCCGTTTCCCGAGCCCAAAAAATATGTGATTTTATCAACCAGCCCTACACTATTTATAACGCAATTATAAATATAACCACTTGTGTTGGTATTGTTATCTCAGAAACTGAGCACCGTTCCGACTACCTTTATAAATTTGCCGATCTGGCGCTTTATGAAGCGAAAAATGAAGGCTCGGGTAAAATAAAAGTCTTCCGGCAGCGGATGTTAGAAAAGCTGCAAGAAAGCAGAACCCTTGAACATGATATGGCAATGGCCATAGTGAATAAAGAATTCGTGGTTTATTACCAACCTATTGTTGATTCTTTCAGCCGGGAAATTTACAGCTATGAAGCTCTTATTCGTTGGATACATCCTCTAAAGGGACTGCTGCCGCCGGATAGTTTTATTCCTGTCGCTGAAAAAACAGGCATGATTAACGAGATGGGAAAATCTGTGCTTGAAATTGCTTGCAGGGAAGCGGCTTCCTGGGCGGTACCGGTTAAAATTTCAGTCAATGTTTCACCTGTCCAGCTAAGCAGCAAGGCCTTTGCCGGAATCGTGCTGTCCATTCTGAAAGAAACCGGGCTTCCTGCAGAGCGTCTTGAGCTGGAAGTGACGGAATCCTCTCTCTTTACCGAGAGCAATACGCCGATGAATACACTTAACAAGCTCAGAGCTCTGGGGGTAAAAATCTCCATCGATGATTTTGGCACCGGATACTCTTCTCTTTCGCGACTGAGTCGACTTGCCTTCGATAAAATCAAAATAGACAAGTCCTTTGTGCATTCGATATCCACACAGGAAGACGCCCTTAATATCATCAGGCTTATTACGGGTATGGCGAAATCGCTGAATATGAAAGCTGTTGCAGAAGGTGTTGAAACAGAGGAACAGCTGGCGAGCCTTCAGGCTCTGGGCTGCGATTTCGCGCAAGGTTATCTGTTTGGTAAACCGCAGCCGGGTATCAATGGGAAAATCAGAAACGGTTAAATCGCGCACGTTCCTCTTGCTCGGGTGATACGCTAAATCAGCGTAACGACGACGCACTTGCCAGCGCTATGACGTTGGCAATTGCCGCTTTCGCTTGCGGACTGTTTTTCCAGCACGTTGAGCCGACCATAGACGCCGCTTGCTGGGTAATATCCTCGACAGTAGAGTTTTTGAGATCGGCAAGCGAGTGGAAACCCAGTTGCTCAAGCCGCTCGATGACTTTGGGGCCAACGCCATTTAATGACAGGAGTGCCTGACGTTCAGTGGTTGAAAAGGGCATTGTCTCTCCTTACGTATGCGCAATACTGACAATCCGCTTACGAAAACACGCTGATAGCGGCCAGGCTATCAGTTATAGCCTGGCCAACAGAGGTAAGCAAAACTAGAACTGGTAGTTTAAGGAGACCCAGTAGTTACGGCCGGGGTTGACGTATCCGGTCGTGGATTGTGCAGTCTGATAGTAGTCGCCCGCATAAGTACTATTGCGGCCAACCTGATACAGTGTGACGTCACTAAAGTCTTTATCCAGTACGTTGTTCACCGCTGTATTCAGCGTCAGTTCTTTGGTCAGCTTATAAGACATCCCCATGTCCAGAACGGTCCAGGCTTTTAAATTTGCGCCTTTGTCGTCATACACCGCCTTTTGTACTGCGCTGAGGTTGTCGTAATTCTCCGTATAGCGTGGAGCCTTACCGCGATAGCGAGCGCTCAGCCAGGCGTTCATATCTTCCGTTGCCTGCCAGTTCAGACGGGCGTTCGCCATGTGTTTCGGGGTATAACTCAGTGGCGCGCCTTTATTCTCGCCATCTTTTTGCTTGCTCTGGGTATAGGTGTAATTGAGAGATAAACTCAGCGAGTCCGACCACAGCGGGAATGTACTGGCAAACTCGATACCATCGGTTCTTGCTTTACCGCTATTGGTGTAGCTGTTGGTATTATCATCGATAGAATACGAAACGATTTTATTTTTGTATTCAGTATAGAAACCCGTGACGTTGGCGTTCAGCCCAGCGTCATTCTCATAGTAAAGCCCGGTTTCGTAACTGGTACTTTCTTCAGGTTTAAGGTTCGGGTTCCCGACGGTATTGACGGTTCCCTGTGCCGTCACGCCGCTGATGCCGTTATGAAGTTGGCTGAGCGATGGCGCTTTATAGCCCGTTGTGACACCGCCTTTGAGGGTCCACTCGTCGGAGACGTCCCAGACCATATAGGCGCGTGGGCTGAGGTGCCCGCCAAAGACGTCGTTATGTTCATAGCGTGTCCCCACGGTTAAGGCCAGAGAGTCGAGGATATGCCACTCATCTTCAGCATAGGCCGACCATGTTTTCTGGTGGAATGTCTCGCCGGTATTGGCCAGCACGACACCGTCCTTCATGCGGGCATCCCAGTATTCCCCCCCGAGGGTCAACAGGTGCGAGTCACCTAACGGCGTCAGCAGCATGGAATCCAGAATAACGTTGGTGTTCTTCAGTTCACGCGCGTCGCCAGCCCGGTTCGCGTTCTCTGGTGTCAGTGCCGAGGAGACCAACTGGCGGCCTTTATTCTCGGTTTCATTCCAGCCCACAGAGGACTTCCAGGTCCCAAATGTTAATGCGGTGTCGTGGCCGAGCGTCACTTTGTTACGTTCATAACGCAGCGTCTTATCATATCCGCCGGTCAGATTGCCAAGTTGCCCATCATCGTTATCGTAACGTTGTCTGGCGGAATCGAGATCCAGCCACAACGTATTGCTGCCGCTGGTTTTCCAGTCCAGACGAGTACCGATATTGTAATTCTCGGATTCCGTAGGATACGGCACGCGGGTGGAAGAGGTATCGCTCAGCGAAGTGACACTGGAGCCTTGGCGCTGCGTGGTGCTGCCGCGAACCTGCATATCCAGTACACCTGCGATCAATGGGCCGCTTGACCAGAAGTTGGCGACCGTGCTGTTACCCCATTTATTACTTTCTTGCAGGTTAACGCCAGTATTAATGGATGTGCTCCATTTATCGGTGCTCTTTTTGGTGATGATATTGACGACACCGCCAATGGCATCGGAACCGTATAACGTCGACATCGGACCGCGGATCACTTCAATATGGTCGATTGCCGCCAGTGGAGGCATAAAGCTGGTGTTCATGGCCGAAAAGCCGTTCGGTGTCACGTCGCTGCTTCCATTTTGACGGATACCGTCAATCAGGAGCAGGGTATAGCTGGCTGGCATACCACGGATGCTAATTTCCAGACCGCCGGTTTTACCCGTGCTGCTTTCGACATCCACACCTTCCACAGAACGTAGAGCTTCACCTAAATCGTTATATTTATTGGTTTGTAGCTCTTGCTGTGAAATAACGGAAACGCTGGCAGCCGCGTTGGTGATCTTTTTTTCGTAACCCGAAGCGGTTACTACCATCACGTCTTCAGCGAAGACAAAGGGGCTGGTAAACCCTATACAGGACAGAACGACAGAGGCAACAGGTTTTAAACGCATAGTCAAACTTCCTTTGTTAAAAATTCAAAGGCAGTAAGATAATTGATGAAAATGATAATACAAATAATTATCA
>NZ_JANEWL010000125.1:0-11755 GCF_028069815.1 Citrobacter sp. Awk 2 | reverse complement strand
GTGTTAATTATTTATTATAAATGTCAATGAGCGGTTTTTTTGTTGTTAGGGGTTATTTCTAAAATAGTGACGGTTTTTACGCTTAAATATCAAAAAGATGAAAAGGCATCATTTGCCACGTAAATTAATTGAGCGAAGGTGAATATGTTCAATATGTGATCTGGTGCACGCTTTGTCGCCAGTGTTTACGCGGTATTTGCAGTTTTGCATGATCGTTCACAGTTTGCCAAAAAGTAATAAATGTGGCCTGGAGAAAAATATTTAAACATTTATTCACTTTTTAGCTACTTATTGTTTGAAATCACGAAGGCGCACCGTATAATTTGACCGCTTTTTGATGCTTGACTCTAAGCCATAAAGAACGTTTTATACGACACGCGGCATACCTCGAAGGGAGCAGGAGTAAAAACGTGATGTCTATGTCGCTCTTGAGTCGAAACGTTGCTCGTAAGCTTCTGCTCACACAGCTTCTGGCGGTAATAGCAAGTGGATTGCTGTTTAGCCTCAAAGACCCTTTCTGGGGCATCTCCGCATTGTGCGGGGGATTGGCAGTGTTACTGCCTAATATGTTGTTTATGATATTTGCCTGGCGTCACCAGGCACATACACCAGCAAAGGGCCGAGTGGCCTGGTCGTTCGCTTTCGGCGAAGCCTTCAAGGTGTTAGCGATGCTGGTTTTGCTTGTGGTGGCGTTGGCGGTTTTGAAGGCGGTGTTCTTACCGCTGATCGTTACGTGGGTTTTGGTGCTGGTGGTTCAGATACTGGCACCGGCTGTAATTAACAACAAAGGGTAAAAGGCATCATGGCTTCTGAAAATATGACGCCGCAGGAATACATAGGGCACCATCTGAATAACCTTCAGTTGGACCTGCGTACTTTCTCGCTGGTAGATCCGCATAACCCCCCAGCCACCTTCTGGACGCTCAATATTGACTCCATGTTCTTCTCGGTGGTGCTGGGTCTGTTGTTCCTGCTTATGTTCCGTAGCGTGGCCAAAAAGGCAACCAGCGGCGTACCAGGGAAATTTCAGACCGCGATTGAGCTGGTAATCGGCTTTGTTCATGGCAGTGTCAAAGACATGTACCATGGCAAAAGCAAGGTTATCGCACCGCTTGCCCTGACGATCTTCGTCTGGGTCTTCCTGATGAACCTGATGGATTTACTGCCAATCGACCTGCTGCCGTATATTGCTGAGCATATACTGGGCCTGCCGGCGTTGCGCGTAGTTCCGTCTGCGGACGTAAACATCACCCTGTCGATGGCGCTGGGCGTGTTTATCCTGATTCTGTTCTACAGCATCAAAATGAAAGGCATCGGCGGCTTCGCGAAAGAGTTGACGCTGCAGCCGTTCAATCACTGGGCGTTCATTCCTGTCAACTTAATCCTTGAAGGGGTAAGCCTGCTGTCCAAACCAGTTTCTCTTGGTCTGCGACTGTTCGGCAACATGTACGCTGGTGAGCTGATTTTCATTCTGATTGCTGGTCTGTTGCCGTGGTGGTCACAGTGGATTCTGAATGTGCCGTGGGCCATTTTCCACATACTGATTATCACGCTGCAAGCCTTCATCTTCATGGTTCTGACGATTGTCTATCTGTCGATGGCGTCTGAAGAGCATTAATTTACCAACACTACTACGTTTTAACTGAAACAAACTGGAGACTGTCATGGAAAACCTGAATATGGATCTGCTGTACATGGCTGCCGCTGTGATGATGGGTCTGGCGGCAATCGGTGCTGCGATCGGTATCGGCATCCTCGGGGGTAAATTCCTGGAAGGCGCAGCGCGTCAACCTGATCTGATTCCTCTGCTGCGTACTCAGTTCTTTATCGTTATGGGTCTGGTGGATGCTATCCCGATGATCGCTGTAGGTCTGGGTCTGTACGTGATGTTCGCTGTCGCGTAGTAAGCGTTGCTTGAATTAAGAGCAATATCAGAACGTTAACTAGATAGAGGCATTGTGCTGTGAATCTTAACGCAACAATCCTCGGCCAGGCCATCGCGTTTGTCCTGTTCGTTCTGTTCTGCATGAAGTACGTATGGCCGCCATTAATGGCAGCCATCGAAAAACGTCAAAAAGAAATTGCTGACGGTCTTGCTTCTGCTGAACGAGCACATAAGGATCTTGACCTTGCAAAGGCCAGCGCGACTGACCAGCTGAAAAAAGCGAAGGCGGAAGCTCAGGTAATTATCGAGCAGGCAAACAAACGCCGCGCTCAGATCCTGGACGAAGCTAAAACTGAAGCAGAGCAGGAACGTACTAAAATCGTGGCACAAGCGCAGGCGGAAATTGACGCCGAGCGTAAACGTGCTCGCGAAGAGCTGCGTAAGCAAGTTGCTGTCCTGGCTGTTGCTGGCGCCGAGAAGATCATCGAACGTTCCGTGGATGAAGCTGCTAACAGCGACATCGTGGACAAACTTGTCGCTGAACTGTAAGGAGGGAGGGGCTGATGTCTGAATTTATTACGGTAGCTCGCCCCTACGCCAAAGCAGCTTTTGACTTTGCCGTTGAGCACCAAAGCGTTGACCGTTGGCAGGATATGCTGACGTTTGCCGCTGAGGTGACGAAGAACGAACAAATGGCAGAGCTTCTCTCTGGCGCACTGGCGCCGGAAACGCTCGCTGAGTCGTTTATCGCAATCTGCGGTGAGCAGTTAGACGAAAGCGGTCAAAACCTGATTAAGGTAATGGCTGAAAATAACCGTCTTAATGCGCTCCCGGATGTTCTTGAGCAGTTTATTCACCTGCGTGCAGCCAGTGAGGCTATCTCTGAGGTAGAAGTCACTTCTGCCAATGCACTGAGTGATGAACAGCTTACGAAGATTAGTGCAGCGATGGAAAAACGTCTGTCACGCAAAGTTAAGCTGAATTGCAAAATCGATAAGTCTGTAATGGCAGGCGTAATCATCCGTGCGGGTGATATGGTCATTGATGGCAGCGTACGCGGCCGTCTTGAGCGCCTTGCAGACGTCTTGCAGTCTTAAGGGGACTGGAGCATGCAACTGAATTCCACCGAAATCAGCGAACTGATCAAGCAGCGCATTGCTCAGTTCAGTGTTGTGAGTGAAGCTCACAACGAAGGTACTATTGTTTCTGTAAGTGACGGTGTTATCCGCATCCACGGTCTTGCTGACTGTATGCAGGGGGAAATGATCTCTCTGCCGGGTAACCGTTACGCTATCGCACTGAACCTGGAGCGCGACTCCGTAGGTGCAGTTGTGATGGGTCCGTACGCTGACCTCGCCGAAGGCATGAAGGTTAAGTGTACGGGGCGTATTCTGGAAGTTCCGGTTGGCCGTGGCCTGCTGGGTCGTGTGGTGAACACTCTGGGTTCCCCAATTGACGGTAAAGGTCCGGTTGATAACGATGGCTTCTCGCCAATCGAAGTTATCGCACCAGGCGTAATCGAACGTCAGTCCGTAGATCAGCCGGTACAGACCGGTTATAAATCCGTTGATGCCATGATCCCAATCGGTCGTGGCCAGCGTGAGTTGATCATCGGTGACCGTCAGACCGGTAAAACCGCGATGGCAATCGATGCCATCATCAACCAGCGTGACTCCGGCATCAAATGTGTGTACGTGGCTATCGGCCAGAAAGCGTCCACCATTTCTAACGTGGTTCGTAAACTGGAAGAACATGGCGCACTGTCCAACACCATCGTTGTTGTGGCGACCGCGTCTGAATCTGCTGCACTGCAATACCTGGCACCTTATGCCGGTTGCGCAATGGGCGAATACTTCCGTGACCGCGGTGAAGATGCACTGATCGTTTATGATGACCTGTCCAAACAGGCTGTTGCTTACCGTCAGGTTTCCCTGCTGCTCCGTCGTCCACCAGGACGTGAAGCATTCCCAGGCGACGTATTTTACCTCCACTCCCGTCTGCTGGAACGCGCATCCCGCGTTAACGCGGAATACGTTGAGAAATTCACCAATGGTGAAGTCAAAGGTAAAACCGGCTCCCTGACCGCGCTGCCGATTATCGAAACCCAGGCGGGTGACGTTTCTGCGTTCGTTCCGACCAACGTAATTTCCATTACCGATGGTCAGATCTTCCTGGAAACCAACCTGTTCAACTCCGGTATTCGTCCGGCAGTTAACCCGGGTATCTCCGTATCCCGTGTAGGTGGTGCAGCGCAGACCAAGATCATCAAGAAACTGTCCGGTGGTATCCGTACCGCTCTGGCACAGTATCGTGAACTGGCAGCGTTTTCTCAGTTCGCTTCCGACCTTGACGAAGCTACGCGTAAGCAGCTGAGCCACGGTCAGAAAGTAACTGAACTGCTGAAGCAGAAACAGTATGCCCCAATGTCTGTTGCACAGCAGGGTGTGGTGCTGTTTGCGGCTGAACGCGGTTACCTCGAAGATGTGGAACTGGCGAAAATCGGTAGCTTCGAAGCGGCTCTGCTGGCTTACGTTGACCGTGATCACGCTCCGCTGATGCAAGAGATTAACCAGTCCGGTGGCTATAACGATGAAATCGAAGGCAAGCTGAAAGCTATCCTCGATTCCTTCAAAGCAACCCAGTCCTGGTAACGTCTGGCGGTCTGTCTTAGGGCGGACCGCAAGGCATTGAGGAGAAGCTCATGGCCGGCGCAAAAGAGATACGTAGTAAGATCGCAAGCGTCCAGAACACGCAGAAGATCACTAAAGCGATGGAGATGGTCGCCGCTTCCAAAATGCGTAAATCGCAGGATCGCATGGCGGCCAGCCGTCCTTATGCAGAGACCATGCGCAAAGTGATTGGTCACCTTGCGAATGGTAATCTGGAATATAAGCACCCTTACCTGGAAGAACGCGACGTTAAGCGCGTGGGCTACCTGGTGGTGTCGACCGACCGTGGTCTGTGCGGTGGCTTGAACATTAACCTGTTTAAAAAGCTGCTGGCGGATATGAAAACATGGTCCGATAAAGGCGTTCAGTGCGACATCGCAATGATCGGCTCTAAGGGCGTGTCTTTCTTTAATTCCGTAGGCGGTAACGTGGTTGCTCAGGTAACCGGTATGGGGGATAACCCTTCCCTGTCCGAACTGATTGGCCCGGTTAAAGTGATGCTGCAGGCCTACGATGAAGGTCGTCTGGACAGACTGTACGTTGTCAGCAACAAATTTATTAACACCATGTCTCAGGTTCCGACTCTCACTCAGCTGCTGCCTTTACCGGCTTCAGAAGATGAAGAGTTAAAACAAAAAGCCTGGGATTACCTGTATGAACCAGACCCGAAACCGCTGCTGGATACCCTGCTGCGTCGTTACGTTGAATCTCAGGTTTATCAGGGCGTGGTAGAAAACCTGGCCAGCGAGCAGGCCGCACGTATGGTGGCGATGAAAGCCGCGACCGACAATGGCGGCAGCCTGATTAAAGAGCTGCAGTTGGTATACAACAAAGCTCGTCAGGCCAGCATTACTCAGGAACTCACCGAAATCGTCGGTGGTGCATCCGCGGTATAACCAGGTTAATTCGTAGAGGATTCAAGATGGCTACTGGAAAAATTGTCCAGGTAATCGGCGCCGTGGTTGACGTCGAATTCCCTCAGGATGCCGTACCGCGCGTGTACGATGCTCTTGAGGTTATGAATGGTAAAGAGAGCCTGGTGCTGGAAGTTCAGCAGCAGCTCGGCGGCGGTATCGTACGTACCATCGCCATGGGTTCTTCCGACGGTCTGCGTCGTGGTCTGGAAGTTAAAGACCTCGAACACCCGATCGAAGTCCCGGTAGGTAAAGCAACTCTGGGTCGTATCATGAACGTTCTGGGTCACCCGATCGACATGAAAGGCGATATCGGTGAAGAAGAGCGTTGGGCTATCCACCGCGCAGCACCTTCCTATGAAGAGCTGTCCAGCTCTCAGGAACTGCTGGAAACCGGCATCAAAGTTATCGACCTGATGTGTCCGTTCGCTAAGGGCGGTAAAGTTGGTCTGTTCGGTGGTGCGGGTGTAGGTAAAACCGTAAACATGATGGAGCTTATTCGTAACATCGCGATTGAGCACTCCGGTTACTCTGTGTTTGCGGGCGTAGGTGAACGTACTCGTGAGGGTAACGACTTCTACCACGAAATGACCGACTCCAACGTTCTGGATAAAGTATCCCTGGTTTATGGCCAGATGAACGAGCCGCCGGGAAACCGTCTGCGCGTTGCGCTGACCGGTCTGACTATGGCTGAGAAATTCCGTGACGAAGGTCGTGACGTACTGCTGTTCGTCGATAACATCTATCGTTACACCCTGGCCGGTACGGAAGTATCCGCACTGCTGGGTCGTATGCCATCAGCGGTAGGTTACCAGCCGACCCTGGCGGAAGAGATGGGTGTTCTGCAGGAACGTATCACCTCCACCAAAACTGGTTCTATCACCTCCGTTCAGGCGGTATACGTACCTGCGGATGACTTGACTGACCCATCACCAGCAACCACCTTTGCTCACCTGGATGCAACCGTGGTACTGAGCCGTCAGATCGCTTCTCTGGGTATTTACCCGGCAGTTGATCCGCTGGACTCCACCAGCCGTCAGCTGGATCCGCTGGTTGTTGGTCAGGAACACTATGACACTGCGCGTGGCGTACAGTCCCTGCTGCAGCGTTATCAGGAACTGAAAGACATCATCGCCATCCTGGGTATGGATGAACTGTCTGAAGAAGATAAACTGGTGGTAGCTCGTGCGCGTAAGATCCAGCGCTTCCTGTCCCAGCCGTTCTTCGTTGCGGAAGTATTCACCGGTTCTCCGGGTAAATACGTTTCCCTGAAAGACACCATCCGTGGCTTTAAAGGCATCATGGAAGGCGAATACGACCACCTGCCAGAGCAGGCGTTCTACATGGTTGGTTCTATCGACGAAGCCGTAGAAAAAGCCAAAAAACTTTAACGCCTTAATCGGAGGGTGATATGGCAATGACTTACCACCTGGACGTCGTCAGCGCAGAGCAACAAATGTTCTCTGGTCTGGTCGAAAAAATCCAGGTAACGGGTAGTGAAGGTGAACTGGGTATTTTCCCGGGTCACGCACCGCTGCTCACCGCCATTAAGCCTGGTATGATCCGCATCGTTAAACAGTTCGGTCATGAAGAGTTTATCTATCTGTCCGGCGGCATTCTTGAAGTGCAGCCTGGCAACGTGACCGTACTGGCTGATACCGCGATTCGCGGTCAGGATCTCGATGAAGCGAGAGCCCTGGAAGCGAAACGTAAGGCTGAAGAGCATATTAAGAGCTCTCATGGTGACGTGGATTACGCTCAGGCATCTGCGGAACTGGCCAAAGCGATCGCGAAACTGCGCGTTATCGAGTTGACCAAAAAAGCGATGTAACACCGGCTTGAAAATACGAAAACCAGTCTGCTAGCAGGCTGGTTTTTTTTTGCCTGTGTTTTAAATATTTTGAAACTGAAAAGGTATTTTGATTTTATGTGATCTGCATCACATAACTATTGATCGATTAAAAAATGAAGCGTAGACTTGTTTTTGTGATGTATGTCACATAATTAACTCAGATAAAAACAGGATACCAACATGAAATTGTTCAACAAAATCATCGCCCTTTTCAGCCGTATGGACGTTTAGTCATACCTGTCTGTTATGTGGCGCGAGGCTTCACATCGTTGAGAGCAAGCGCCATTTATTTAGCTCCTTAACCTCTTGTTTGTACACTCCTCCTCTCCCCCCTAATTGTTACCTTCTCCATTTTTCTGCTTGTCACTGAATCATATAAAAAAATCGTGCGATGCTTACCCAATTCTTTATTCATGGGGCAAAAAAATAGCAAAAACATTAACCTAAGGCTTTAATAAGAGCATGCTCCTGGTTTTTGGGAGACAAAAGGCGCCGATATAGTCGAAAATAGTGAGTTAATAGTTAGGGATTTTCCCCTATTGAACGTTTTATCTTCGGCCCATTTCATGATGAAAAAAATGTAGTATTTTCAATGTGAAAGGGTATAAATTCGTTCTCAAATGACAGTCAGGATGTGTATGTTGAATAATGCTATGAGCGTCGTGATCCTTGCCGCAGGCAAAGGTACACGTATGTATTCCGATCTTCCTAAAGTGCTGCACACTCTCGCAGGAAAAGCGATGGTGCAGCATGTTATTGATGCCGCTAATGAATTAGGCGCAACTCATGTACACCTGGTCTACGGGCATGGTGGTGATTTGCTTCAGCAGACGTTGAAAGATGGCAATCTGAACTGGGTTCTGCAGTCAGAGCAGTTGGGAACCGGTCATGCAATGCAGCAGGCTGCACCGTTCTTTGGTGATGACGAAGACATTTTAATGCTTTATGGCGATGTGCCGTTAATCTCCACCGAAACGTTACGCCGCCTGCGCGATGCTAAACCTCAGGGTGGTATTGGCTTATTAACCGTAAAACTGGACGACCCAACCGGCTATGGGCGCATTACGCGTGATAACGGCAAAGTTACTGGCATCGTTGAGCACAAAGATGCGACCGACGAGCAACGCCAGATCCAGGAAATTAACACTGGCATCCTGATTGCCAATGGCGCTGATATGAAGCGCTGGTTGTCGAAACTGACCAACAACAACGTGCAGGGTGAATATTACATCACCGATATCATTGCGATGGCGTACCAGGAAGGTCGCGAAATTGCTGCGGTACATCCGGCACGTATTAGCGAAACCGAAGGGGTGAATAACCGTCTTCAGTTATCTCGTCTTGAACGTGTCTATCAGTCCGAACAAGCAGAGAAACTGCTGTTAGCAGGCGTTATGCTGCGCGATCCAGCACGTTTTGATCTTCGCGGTTCGCTTATTCACGGGCGCGATGTTGAAATTGATACTAACGTTATCATTGAAGGCAACGTAACCCTTGGCGATCGCGTCAAGATTGGTACTGGCTGCATTATCAAAAACAGCGTAATTGGCGATGGCTGTGAGCTTCGCCCGTACAGCGTGGTGGAAGATGCCCATCTGGAAGCGGCCTGTACAATCGGGCCTTTTGCGCGTCTGCGCCCAGGCGCTGAGCTGCTGGAAGGTGCGCACGTGGGTAACTTCGTCGAAATGAAAAAAGCGCGTCTGGGTAAAGGTTCTAAAGCGGGTCATCTGACGTATCTCGGCGACGCTGAAATTGGCGATAACGTGAATATCGGTGCGGGTACGATCACCTGTAACTACGATGGCGCTAATAAGTTTAAAACCATTATTGGCGATGATGTTTTTGTCGGTTCTGATACTCAGCTGGTGGCTCCCGTCACCGTGGGTAAAGGCGCGACGATCGCTGCCGGAACCACAGTGACGCGTAATATTGCTGATAACGAGCTGGTATTAAGCCGTGTACCTCAGGTCCATAAACAGGGCTGGCAGCGCCCAGTGAAGAAGAAGTAATAATTTTTGCCTGATGGCGGTTTTGCCTTATCCGGCCTACGTGCGGCGACGTTTTGTAGGTTAATAAGTGCTTACGCTATCAGGCAGACAGGAGATGAGGGGATAACATAATCCTCCACTCTAAAAGCAGTACCTATAAAAATAACCCCACTCTCTACAAGGCTCGGGGCACCCGGAATACGGGGATTACCCAAAGTTTTTCGTGCTGTAGCAAGCGTAACCAACGTAGCTACGGAGTGAAAGACGAAGGGGAAACAGGTTGACCGACAACGACAGGCACAATGCCTAAATTCGGAATCAAAAAATATGTGTGGAATTGTTGGCGCTATCGCGCAGCGTGATGTAGCTGAAATCCTTCTCGAAGGTTTACGTCGTCTGGAATATCGTGGTTATGACTCAGCCGGCCTGGCTGTTGTTGATGCTGAAGGTAACATGACCCGTCTGCGTCGTCTGGGTAAAGTTCAGATGCTGACTGCTGCAGCGGAAGAACATCCGTTACACGGTGGTACGGGTATCGCCCACACCCGCTGGGCAACACATGGCGAACCTTCAGAAGCGAACGCGCATCCGCATGTTTCTGAGCACATTGTGGTGGTGCATAACGGCATCATCGAAAACCATGAACCGCTGCGTGAAATGTTGAAAGCGCGTGGTTACACCTTCGTATCTGAAACGGACACCGAAGTGATTGCTCACCTGGTGCACTGGGAGCTGGAACAGGGCGGTACACTGCGTGAAGCGGTACTGCGTACTATTCCGCAATTGCGCGGCGCATACGGTACGGTGATTATGGATACCCGTAATCCTGAAACACTGCTGGCGGCGCGTTCTGGTAGCCCGCTGGTTATCGGTCTGGGCATGGGTGAAAACTTTATCGCTTCCGACCAGCTGGCGCTGCTGCCGGTAACCCGTCGCTTTATCTTCCTGGAAGAAGGTGATATCGCCGAGGTAACGCGTCGTTCAGTCTCTATTTTTGACAAGACTGGCGCTGAAGTAAAACGTCAGGATATTGAATCTAATCTGCAATATGACGCGGGCGAAAAAGGTATTTATCGCCACTACATGCAGAAAGAGATCTATGAGCAACCGAACGCGATTAAAAATACGCTGACCGGGCGTATCAGTCATGGCGAAGTGGATTTAAGTGAGCTTGGTCCTAATGCCAACGCGTTGCTGTCTCAGGTTGAGCATATCCAGATTATTGCCTGCGGTACGTCATATAACTCAGGCATGGTATCCCGTTACTGGTTTGAGTCGCTGGCTGGCATTCCCTGTGATGTGGAAATTGCTTCTGAGTTCCGTTATCGCAAATCCGCTGTGCGTCGTAACAGTCTGATGATTACCCTGTCTCAGTCCGGTGAAACGGCGGATACCTTGGCGGGTCTGCGCTTATCTAAAGAGCTGGGCTATCTGGGGTCGCTGGCAATCTGTAACGTTCCTGGCTCTTCTCTGGTTCGTGAATCTGACCTGGCGATGATGACAAATGCCGGGACCGAAATCGGCGTGGCCTCAACGAAAGCATTTACCACCCAGCTGACAGTTCTGTTGATGCTGGTGGCGAAGCTGTCTCGTCTGAAAGGGCTGGATGCGTCTATTGAACAAGAGATTGTTCACGGGTTGCAGGCGCTGCCGAGCCGTATTGAGCAGATGCTGTCACAGGACAAACGTATTGCTGCACTGGCGGAAGACTTCTCTGACAAACACCATGCACTGTTCCTTGGTCGTGGTGATCAGTACCCTATTGCGCTGGAAGGCGCCCTGAAGCTGAAAGAGATTTCTTATATTCACGCAGAAGCGTATGCCGCTGGTGAACTGAAGCATGGTCCGCTGGCGCTGATTGACGCTGATATGCCGGTTATCGTGGTTGCACCGAACAATGAGTTGCTGGAAAAACTGAAATCCAACATTGAAGAAGTGCGTGCCCGTGGCGGCCAGTTGTACGTCTTCGCTGATCAGGATGCAGGATTTATCAGTAATGAAAATATGCACATCATCGAGATGCCGCATGTGGAAGAGGTGATTGCACCGATCTTCTATACCGTTCCGCTGCAGTTGCTTGCGTATCACGTCGCGCTGATTAAAGGTACTGACGTGGATCAGCCGCGTAACCTGGCAAAATCGGTTACTGTTGAATAAATTTTTGTTGTAAACCTTAAAGGGAGTTGCCGTAATGGTAACTCCCTTTTTTTGTTTAAAAACAGAACAGTCGCATTAAATGTTCATTTTTTGGTGGAATAAATAGTACTTGTTGTTTGTCAGTTGTATTTGTTAAAAATAGTAAGCTATAAAATCTGTTGTGAATAAATTTATTCTGAAAAAATGCTTTGTTAATGTTATTCTGAATGGCGACGTGTGTTATCATTTGTTTTATATATAATGTGATATCGCTATGTTATTGGAAATATATCAGATTATTCAATTATTCC